>CAYMHW010000020.1:0-29357 GCA_964390365.1 uncultured Comamonadaceae bacterium
CGGTCGGTGCGGCTGGCGTTGGGGTGGGGCGTGCGGTTGGTGTTGAACCTGCTGGCGCTGGTGTTGCGGGGGGGTGCGGATTGGGGGGAGTGGGAGGATGCGGCGCAGCTGCCGGAGCCGTTTTCTTCAGTCCAACTCCTGTTCGCCCCCAACGCCACCGTCCTCGACGAGTTGGGCGCGTCCGAACTGGCCCGCTGGTGGAACCACTGGACGGGCGATGCGACGGCGGCCATCACCGTGGAGCTGATCGTTTCGGGCTTTGCCGACGCTTCGGGCACGGCGGCGCGGAACCAGCGGCTCAGCCGGTTGCGCGCAGAGGCCGTCCAGGACTGGTTGATCGCGCACGGAGCGCCCGCGGACGGCGTGGTCGTCCGGGCCGAATCCGACCGCAGTCCGCTCCCAGAAAAGGGATGGGCGCGGGTGGCGCGCTTGCAGCCGCGGTATGCGGGGCAGGTGCCGTGCGAGCGGCGGGTGGAAGTTCGGTGGGGGGCGTGGTGAGATTTGGCCTGCACCTGCCTGCCAGAGCTTGAGATGCCCTAATTTTGCACCATGTTAGTGAACATGATGCGGGCGAAGCTGCACCGCTTGACCATCACGGAGGCCAACCTCAATTACATCGGGAGCATCACGCTCGACCCGGACCTGATTGAGGCGGCGGGGTTGCTCGACGGTGAACGCGTCCAAATCGTGAACGTGAACAACGGCGAACGCCTCGAAACGTACATCATCACGGGCGAACGGGGCTCGGGCGAAGTGTGCCTGAACGGCCCCGCAGCGCGCCGGGTCCAAGTCGGCGACGTCATCATCGTCATCGCTTACGGCATGATGGAACTCGAGGAGGCGCGGTCGTTCAAGCCCACGGTCCTCTTTCCCGAAGAAGGCACGAACCGCTTGAAGTCATGAATGCGAAGAAGGCCCTGACGTACCTTACCTTCTTGGGCATCGGGGCCTTGCTGTTCTACCTCGCGGCGGCGGCGGTGGAGGATTGGGACGCGCTGAAGCGCGACATGCAGTCGGCGTCGTGGCCGGGCATCGCGGCGTCGTTCGTGATGGGTTACCTCGCCATCGTGAGCCGGGGGCTGCGGTGGTTGCTCCTGCTCGATCCGCTCGGTCACCGGCCGAAGGGCGCCCACAGCGTGCACGCCGTGGCCTTCGCCTATTTCGCGAACACCTTCGTTCCCCGCTCGGGCGAATTGGCGCGCTGCGCGGCCTTGAACCAAACCGACAACATCCCCGTCGACCAGCTCTTCGGCACCGTCATCAGCGAACGGGTCATCGACTTCGTGTTCCTCTTCACGCTGATGGCGATTGCGGTCTTCGGGAACCTCGACGCCTTCGCGCTTTTGCTCGAGTCGATGGAACTGCCAGCGGGCCAAGGCCTGTTCGTCCTCGGTGGGGCGGGGCTTGCGGCCGCAGGGCTGTTTTGGGCCTTCCGCAAGCCGCTTATGAAGTGGGGGCCGGTGGCGAAGGTGGTGTCGTTTTTGATGGGCGTTTGGGAAGGGCTCATCAGCATTCGGCACATGCGCCGGAAGGGGTTGTTCATTGCGCACACCGCGTTCATTTGGACGATGTACTTTTTGATGGCGTATGTGATCTTCCAAAGCATCGACCGCCTTGCGGGCATCGGGTTCCTCGAGTCCGTGTTCGTGATGGTGGCGGGGGGCTTCGGAATGGTGATGCCTGCGCCGGGCGGCATTGGGGCGTACCACTGGGCGGTGAAGTTGGCGTTCGTGGCGTTGGGTTATGACGGGGATTTGGGGTTTGCGGTGGCGAACGTGGTGTGGTTTACCCAAACCGCGATGATCATCCTGACGGGCGGCATCGCCTACCTCGCCCTCTTGTGGTTCCGGGTGCGCAAGGATTCAGCCGCGCAATGACCATTGAAGAGCGCGTCGCAGCCTGGAAGGCCGAGGGGCTTCGCGTGGTCTTCACGAACGGGGTGTTCGACTTGCTTCATCGCGGGCACGTGACCTACCTCGCAGCGGCGCGCGCCCTCGGTGACCGGCTCGTAGTGGGCGTGAACGATGACGCGAGCGTGCGGCGGCTCAACAAGGGTCCCGAGCGCCCCATCAACGCGGCTGAAGATCGGTGCTTCGTGCTCGAAGCCCTGAGCGCGGTGGACGCCACCACCGTTTTCTCCGACGACACCCCCGCGGCCCTCATCGCGGCCCTTGAGCCGGACGTCCTCGTGAAGGGCGGCGACTACGACCCGGACGAAACCGACCCCGCGAATCCCCGCTACCTCGTCGGCCGTGACACGGTCCTCGCCCGCGGCGGCTCGGTCGTGGCCATCCCCCTCGTGGCCGGCCATTCCACCACCGACATGATCCGCCGCTCGAAGGCATGAAAAAAGCCGGCCCTGAACAGGACCGGCTTTTCCCTTGAAGCACCCGGCTTCAAACCGTTTCTTCCTCCAAGAACTTCGTGGTGAAGTCTCCGCTGCGGAACCGCTCGTGGCGCATCAAGCGCTGGTGGAACGGAATCGTCGTCTTCACGCCTTCGATGACGTACTCATCGAGCGCGCGCTGCATTTTCAAAATCGCTTCTTCCCGCGTCTGTGCCACCACGATGAGCTTCGAAATCATGCTGTCGTAGAAGGGCGGGATTTGGTAGCCCGCATAGACGTGCGTGTCGATGCGCACCCCGTGGCCCCCCGGCCCGTGGTAGACGGTGATGTTGCCCGGGCACGGCGCGAAGTTCCGGTCGGGATCTTCGGCGTTGATGCGGCATTGGATGGAGTGCATTTGCGGGTAGTAATTCTTCCCGCTGATGGGTTCGCCGGCGGCGAGTTTGATTTGTTCTTTGACCAAATCATAATTCACCACTTCCTCCGTGATCGTGTGCTCCACCTGGATCCGCGTGTTCATCTCCATGAAGTAGAAATTCCGGTCGGCATCGACCAAAAACTCCACGGTGCCCACACCCTCGTACTTCACCGCTTCAGCAGCCTTGATGGCGGCTTGCCCCATCTTCTCGCGCAGTTCGTCGGTCATATACGGCGACGGAGTCTCCTCCACCAGCTTCTGGTGGCGGCGCTGAATCGAGCAGTCGCGCTCGGACAAATGGCAGGCTTTGCCGCGTTGGTCGGAGGCAATTTGAATCTCGATGTGGCGGGGCTCCACCACGAACTTCTCCATGTACATGCCGTCGTTTCCGAAGGCCGCTTTCGCTTCACGACGGGTGGTTTCCCACGCAACGGTGAGGTCCTCGTCGTTGTGGCACACCTTCATGCCCTTTCCGCCACCACCCGCGGTGGCTTTCATCATCACCGGGTACCCGATTTCCTTCGCGATTTTCTTGGCTTCTTCGAGGGATTCGAGGATGCCTTCGCTGCCTGGAATGGTGGGGACTCCAGCGGCTTTCATGGTGGATTTGGCCGAAGCTTTGTCGCCCATGGCCTCGATCATCTCGGGGCTGGCGCCGATGAACTTGATGTTGTTCTCAGCACAAATCCGCGAGAAGTTCGCGTTCTCGCTCAGGAAACCGTATCCGGGGTGAATGGCATCGGCGTTCGTGATTTCCGCTGCGGCGATGATGTTCGGAATCTTCAAGTACGAGTCGGAGCTGCGGGCAGGCCCGATGCACACCGCTTCGTCCGCAAACCGAACGTGCAAACTGTCCGCATCGGCCGTCGAATAGACCGCCACGGTCTTGATGCCCATCTCCTTGCACGTGCGGATTACCCGCAGGGCAATTTCTCCGCGGTTCGCAATCAGGATTTTCTTGAACATGGCGTGGCGGTTCAGCTCGGGTCCACGAGGAACAACGGCTGGTCGTACTCGACCGGCGTGTTGTCGTCCACGAGGACCTTGACGATTTTACCGGAAACCTCGCTTTCGATTTCGTTGAAGAGCTTCATCGCTTCGATGACGCACAACACGGAACCGGCGCTCACGGAGCTGCCGACTTCCACGAAGCTGGGCTTGTCCGGTGAGGGCTTGCGGTAGAAGGTGCCGATCATCGGCGACTTCACCGTCACGTAGTTGTTTTCCTTCTCGTCCTTCGCTGCTGGAGCGGCGGGTCCTGGAGCCGCGGCAGGGGCCGGCGCAGGAGCGGCCGCGGGTTGCGGCGGCATCATGGCCACCTGCGGCATGTGCATGGGGATTTGAGGCACCACCACTTCTTCGAACTTGTTCTGCGCACCGCGGCGCTTCGGCAATTCCGATTTGATGGTGATTTTGAAGTCTTTCTTTTCGATTTCGACCTCGGTCACGCCGGCTTTGGCGATGAACTTAATGAGGTCTTGGATTTCGCTGATGGTCATGATTCTCGGCGATTTTAATTCAGGCGAAATTACGGCACAGCCGCGCGTTTCGCCCAAGGTTTAGCAGTTGAATTCGGTCAGGCCTCGGCCGTGTACGCCCACTTCAAGTACACCGCACCCCACGTGAACCCACCACCGAAGGCGGCGAGCACGATGTTGTCACCGGCCTTGAGTTGCGATTCCCAGTCGCGCAGGCACAGCGGAATGGTGGCCGCGGTGGTGTTGCCGTAGTCTTGGATGTTGATCATCACCTTCTCGTGCGGCAGCCCCATCCGGCGCTGGGTCGCATCGATGATGCGCAGGTTCGCCTGGTGGGGAACGAGCCACGCCACGTCTTCGGGGGCCAAATCATTGCGCTGCATGATCTCATAGCTCACGTCCGCCATGCCCTTCACGGCCGCCTTGAACACGGGCTGGCCGTCCTGGAATACGAAGTGCTCCTTCGCATCGACGGTTTCGTGCGTGGGCGGATGCAACGAGCCGCCTGCCTTTTGGCGCAGGTAATTCACTCCACTGCCGTCCGACTTCAAGAGCGAGTCTTGCACCCCGTATTCTTCGTGCGGTTCGAGCAACACCGCTGCAGCGGCGTCACCGAAGAGCACGCACGTGGTGCGGTCGGTGTAATCGATGATGGAGCTCATTTTATCCGCTCCGACGACCACGACCTTCTTGTGCTTGCCGGATTCGATGAACTGGGCGCCCGTGGTCAGGGCGAACAAGAATCCCGAGCAGGCGGCATTCAAGTCCCAGCCCCACGCGTTCGTGGCCCCAACCTTGTCGGTGATGAGGTTCGCCGTGGCCGGGAAGGGCATGTCCGCCGTCACCGTCGCGCAAATGAGCAAGTCGATTTCCGTGGGATCGATGCCGCGCTTCGCGCACAGCGTCTTCACGGCCTCGGCTCCCATGTCGGAAGTGGCTTTCGTCGGATCTTTCAAAATGTGACGCTGACGAATGCCCGTGCGGGAAACAATCCATTCGTCGTTCGTGTCAACCATCTTTTCGAGGTCTGCGTTCGTGAGCAAATCCTCGGGCACGTAGCCCGCAACGGCGGTGATGGCGGCTTTCATCGGTAGGTGTTGTGACCCCAGAGGGGGGCGATTTGAGCGGGCTAAGATACACACCTTCATCGACACCCGTTCACCAGACAACCGGGAGCAAAAAAAAGGGAAGGCCTGAGCCTTCCCTGTGCGTTGCGTTTCGAAGCGGCGAATTATGCCTCCGCCTTCTCCATCACCACTTTGCCCTTGTAGTAGAGCTTGCCTTCGTGCCAGTGAGCACGGTGGAAGAGGTGAGGTTGACCCGTTGTCGGGCACGTGGCCACGTTCGCGGGGGTCAGGGCGTCGTGCGTGCGGCGCTTGCGCGTACGCGTCTTACTTTGACGTCGTTTAGGATGTGCCATGACAGCGGATTATTTCAGTTCTTTCAATGCGTTCCAACGAGGATCCATCGGTTCTTCATCATCGCCTCCTCCCTCGGGTCCATCCAACCGGTCGAGCATGTCCGGGTCGCAATCCGCTTCATCCGGGTGGATGCGGCGGGTGGGCAAAGCCAAATGAGCGAACTCGAAGATGGGCTGGCTCAAATCCAATTCATGAACTTCTGAACCGAGGATCCAAACGTCGCCGTCCAAATCCGTCTCCTCGCCCAACTTGGCGATGACCCGGTCTTCAAAGTGAACCGGCAAATCGAACGGTCCCAAACACCGATCGCACGAAACTTCGATGGTTCCGTCGAGCGTGATTTGGGCATTCAACTGCGAGCCCACCTGCTCAAACACCACGTCCACCGACAAGGTGGCCTGCTGGATTTCTGAGAGGGGAAACAAGGAAAAGAACGTCGAATCCACCTCCATTTGGAAGGTGTGGCTTCCCGGCTTCAGTCCCTCAAAGGCAATTCGATAAGGGGCCAAGTGATCCACAGCGTCCAAATTTCGGGAGGGCAAAGGTAGGTCGCGCAATTCAAAAAGCCAACACTTGGTTGTTCGTTTCTGAATTTCAGCCGGTTACTCGCCCCGGCGGCGGCTCGCGTAGTCGTCGCTCCGACGTTCCTTCTTTTTGATTTCCAATGGATTGGCGGTGAGTTCACGGTGCTCAAGGCGGTTGCGCCGGATGTCGCGGGCCGCGAAGAGGGCGGAGCGCAACGAATCGGGATTCGCCGCGCCTTGGCCCGCAATGTCGAAGCCGGTGCCGTGGTCGGGGCTGGTGCGGACCACGGGCAATCCCGCGGTGAAGTTCACGCCGGCGCCGAAACTCAGGGCCTTGAACGGGGCGAGCCCCTGGTCGTGGTACATCGCGAGCACCCCGTCGAACTGCTTGAACGCACCCGAACCGAAGAATCCGTCCGCCGCGTACGGCCCGAAGACGAGCTTGTTTTCGGCCGCCAATTCGCGGATGACCGGTTGAATGATCTTCTTTTCTTCGTCGCCCATGAGGCCGTTGTCGCTCGCGTGGGGGTTGAGGCCCATGACGGCGATGCGCGGATTCGCCAAACCAAAATCCCGCATCAAGGATTCATGGAGCAAGTTGATTTTCGCCCGGATGAGCGAGGTGGAAAGGGCCTGGGAGACGTCCTTGAGGGCGATGTGTCCCGTGGCAACGCCCACGCGGAGGTCACCGGCGATGAGCAGCATGAGGACGTCGTCGACGTTGGCGAAGTCGGCGAGGTATTCCGTATGGCCTGGGAACTTGAACGAGCCGAGCTTCATGGCGTCCTTGTGGATGGGGCAGGTGACGATCACCTCGACCCGCGTGGCCGCGAGGTCCTGGACGGCACGTTCGAGGGATCGGAAGGCGAAGGTGCCGGCTTCGGCCGTGATTTGGCCCCAATTCAACTCCCAAGGGGTCTCTTGAATGGCCACCACGTTCAGCTGATTCGCCTTTGCGTGATCGGCGCCATCGACCACCGCCCACTTCACGCGATCCGCCGATTCCGTCATGGCCAACGCCGCCTCCACGAGGTTCGGAACCGCGTAGAGCACAGGGGTCACTTCGGTGAACATGCGCTCGTCGGCGAACACCTTCACCACGGTTTCGATGCCGATGCCGTTGGGGTCGCCGGCGGAAATCGCCACGCGCGTTGGGGAATTTTTGGAACTCATGATGCAGTGCAAAGTTACGGGATGCGCAGGGTGAACTAACTTGCTCCTTCAATGGGAGGCCAACAATTCACAGCGTGGGGCAAGCGGGGCGCGGTTTTCGCGCTGATGCTGTGGGGAATGGTGTCCGCGGTTTGGGCCACCCACAACCGCGCAGGCGAAATCACGTACACCCACGTCGAAGGCCTCACCTACGAAGTCCTCATCACCACCTACACGAAATCCACGGCGCTCGCAGACCGCCCGTGGCTCTTCCTCACGTGGGGCGATGAATCCGGCCCGGACCTCGACAGCCTCGAACGCGATGCGGACAACATCCTCATCCTGCCGGGCGAAGTGCAGGTCAATTTCTACCGGGGCACCCACACGTACGGCGGTCCCGGCGAATACGAAATCGCGGTCGAGGACCCCAACCGCAACGACGGCGTCCTCAACATCGAGGGCTCGGTGGACGTGCCGTTCGCCATCCGAACGCTGCTCATCATCAACCCGCTCGCAGGGCACAACAACTCCGTTCAGCTGTTGAATGCCGCGCAGCAGAACGCCTGCCGCGCACAGCCTTGGATCCACAACCCGGGCGCCCACGATCCGGACGGCGACATCCTGACGTATGAACTGGTGCCGTGCCGGGGGTACAACGGCGAGTTCATCCCCGGTTACGAGTACCCGGACGAAA
Organism: uncultured Comamonadaceae bacterium; assembly: GCA_964390365.1. Taxonomy (GTDB): domain Bacteria; phylum Bacteroidota; class Bacteroidia; order Flavobacteriales_D; family Sanyastnellaceae; genus JALQTD01. The sequence continues at coordinate 8,035 of CAYMHW010000020.1, forward strand.
TCAGCCCGGCCGACGACGTGTTTGCCATCGACGCGAACACCGGGGACGTGACCTGGGAGGATCCCCAAATCGTCGGGGAGTACAACATCGCCATCCGCATCCGGGAATGGCGGTGGGTCGAAACGGGGTTGGTGATGGTGGGCGAGGTCATCCGCGACATGCAAATCGCCGTGGAGCAGTGCACGAACGAGCCGCCGGTCATCGCCGACGTGAACGACACGTGCATTGTGGCGGGCACCTTTTATTCGCAGGCCTTCACGGCCACCGACCCCAACGGCGACCCGCTGGGCATGACGGCGGTGGGCGGCCCGATTTCGGAGGTGGAACACCCGGCGGTGTTCACGTACCAAGGCGGCGGCAACGCCACGTTGAATTGGTTCCCGCAGTGCGATGAGGTGCGGGCGGAGCCGTACACGGTGGTGGTGAAGGCCGAGGACGTTTCGACGCAGGTGGATTTGGCGGATTTGGAGACGGTGTCGATCCGGGTGGTTTCGCCGGCTCCGGAGGCGCTCGCGGCGGAGGCGGTGGGCAATACGGTGCTGGTCTCGTGGTTGCCGGCGGAATGCGGGGCGGATTTGCCGGTGTGGAAGCGCGAGCAGGGGGTGTACCGCATTTACCGGCGGGTTTCCGAGGAGGCGTTCGAAGCTTCCGCATGCCAAACCGGCGTTCCCCCCGAATGGGGTTACACCCCCATCGCCGAGGTCAGCGACCTCAATTCGACGGGGTACGTCGACGAGGACCTCCTCGCCTTCGGCGCCACCTACTGCTACCGCATCGTCGCCGGATGGCCGGGAAGCGGCGAGTCCATGGCAAGCGACCCCGTTTGTGCCACCATCGTGAAGGACGTGCCCGTCCTGACCACCGCTTCGGTCGAGGTGACGGACGGCTCGAACGGGGAAGTCGCGGTCGCGTGGTCGCCCCCGACCGACGCCGACACCACCGTCTTCGCCGGTCCGTATTGGTACCGCGTGGAAGGACGTCGCCCCGCCGACGGCCCCGATTGGTCCGAAGTGCACACGTCGGCCACCAGCCCGTGGCTCGGAACCTCGGACACCCTGTTCACCCACGCCCCCGCAGGCACCGCGGCCTCGCCTTGGCAGTACCGCGTCGAAGCCTGGTCGGGCAACGACCTCATCGGCGCCTCCACGCCCGCCACCACCCCGTGGCTCGTCCTCACTCCCAACGACAACCGCCTCGAGCTCAGCCTTGAGTACGACGTGCCGTGGACGAACTCCCAGTACGAATTCTTCCGCGCCGATCCCGACGGCACGTGGCAGAGCTTGGGCACGGCGACGGAGCCGTTTTGGGTCGATTCGGGTTTGGTCAACGGCACCAGCTACTGCTACTACGCCGTGACCACCGGCGAATACGACGCCCCGGGCACCCTGACGCCCATCGTGAACCGCTCGCAGGAAGCCTGTGGCCAACCCTTCGACTTGACGCCCCCTTGCGCGCCCACCTTCGCCATCGACCCCAACTGCGAAGCCGCGACCAACACCTTGACGTGGAGCGACGTGCCCGGCTGCGCAGACGACGTGATGGGCTACACCATTTATTGGGCCCCGTTCTTGGGCGACACCTTGAAGCCCTACCTCACCCTCGAGGGGGCGCCCGCCGATCCGTTCGTATTCAATTCGGCAGGGGTGGAAGGGACGATCGCGGGGTGCTTCGCGGTGACGGCGTTGGACAGCCTCATGCTCGGACCCGGCGGCGAATTGCGGCGCAACGAGAGCGCCTTCAGCGATACGTTGTGCGCGGACAACTGCCCGTTCTACTTCCTCCCTAACGTGTTCTCGCCCAACGGCGACGACCTGAACGACCGCTTCGAAGCGTTTCCCTGGAAGTTCATCGAAGGGGTGGACTTCCGCGTGTACAACCGCAACGGGGAGGAGGTGTACTTCACCGAGGATCCCTCCATCGAATGGAACGGGGAACACCGCGACGGGGGGCTGTGCGCGGACGGCGTTTACTTTTATTCGGCCCGCGTGTTCACCATTCGGCTTGAGGGCCTCGTGGAGGAACAGTTCAGCGGGACCATTCAACTCATCGATGGGCTGCCCATCAATCCGGAATGAACCATGTTCACAGGCATCATTGAATCGTTGGGCACGTTGGAGGCCCTGGAAAAGGAGGGGACGAACGTGCATTTGACCTTGTCGTGCGCCTTCACGTCGGAATTGAAGGTGGACCAAAGCCTCGCCCACGACGGCGTCTGCCTCACGGTCATCGCCCTCGACGGCAACCGCTACACGGTCACGGCCATCGACGAAACCATGAAGCGGACGAACCTCGGCGAGCGCGCCGTGGGCGATCGGCTCAACCTCGAGCGCTGCACGCGCGTGGGCGATCGGCTCGACGGGCACATCGTGCAGGGTCACGTGGACACCACGGCCGTCTTCGAGCGGGTGGAGCCGCAGGACGGCAGCTGGAAGCTGTACTTCTCGCACGCCGTCGGTCGGGAGTTCGTGACGGTGGAGAAGGGGTCGATCACGGTGAACGGGGTGAGCTTGACGGTCGTGGATTCGGCGCCGGACGGGTTTTCGATTGCCGTCATTCCGTACACGTGGGAGCATACGAATTTGGGCTTGCTGAAGCCGGGTGATCGGGTGAACATCGAGTTCGATGTGGTGGGCAAGTACGTCGCCCGGATGCTCGGGGAGCGGGTTGCTTAAGGGCGGCTGACCCGGGGCCGCAGGATGAAGTTTTGGCCGAGGTAGACGCGGCGGACGGTTTCGTCGGCGGCGAGGTCTTCGGCGGTGCCGTGTTTGAGGATGCGGCCTTCGAAGAGCAGGTAGGCGCGATCCGTGATGTGCAGGGTTTCCTGGACGTTGTGGTCGGTGATGAGGATGCCGATGCCGCGGGCGCGGAGCTGTTCCACGATGCGTTGGATGTCCTCCACGGCGATGGGGTCGACGCCGGCGAACGGCTCGTCGAGCAGGATGAAGGCGGGGTTCGTGGCCAGCGCGCGGGCGATTTCGGTTCGCCGCTTTTCCCCGCCGCTGAGCACGTCGCCGCGGGACTTGCGCACCTTCGTGAGCTGGAATTCCTCGAGGAGGGTTTCAAGCCGGTCGCGTTGTTCGGAGCGGCTCAAGGGCTGGAGTTCCAGGATGGCGGCGATGTTGTCTTCGACGCTCAGTTTGCGGAAGACCGACACTTCTTGCGGGAGGTAGCCGATGCCTTTGCGGCTGCGCAGGTACATCGGTTCGCGGGTCAGGTTTTCGCTCCCGATGAAGATTTGGCCTGCATCCGGCTGGATCAAGCCCACGACCATGTAAAAACTCGTCGTCTTGCCAGCGCCATTGGGCCCGAGCAGCCCCACGACCTCGCCCGGCGCCACCTCGAAGCTCACGTCATCCACCACGCGGCGCGCGCCATACTGCTTGATCAGGCCTTCCGCCCGGAGGAGTGCATCGCTCGACATGGGCCAAAGTTACGGCGCAACCGCCCTCAGAATTCTGCCGAAAACCCGATGCGCCACCCCCACGTGCCGAGCGCGGGATCCACGGCTCCGTCCATGCGCCGCACCGCATCCACGCGCAGGAAATTGAAGATGTTCTCGATGCCGGCGTTGACCTCCCAGTACCCGCCGTCCAATCCGGTCGTGGTCTCGGGCAATTCGAGCAGCGCTTCGTGCCGATTGCTCCAACTTCCGAACACCCCTTGCGCGCCGATGACCTCCCGCCAACCCAACCGGCGCACCCCCGGCAGGTGATTCAACACGAGCCCTTCGGCATGCCATTCCGCTCCCCCGCGCACCCATTCGTCCGCGACGAGTTCATAGAAGTTCAGGAGGTTGAAGGCGTCCGGCGTCAGCAACACCGTTCCGCTTGCGGGCACGACTTCCATGAACGGGAAAGGTGCGGTGCCCCAATACCGTCCGGCATTGCCGTACCATTCCAGTCGTCCAGCCACGCCCATGCGCCACCGGTCGTTGAAGGTCAGTTCCGCGCGCGTGTAGTCGTACGAACTGCCCCAAACCCCGCGGAACGAACGCGTCACACCCAGCATCCACATCGCCCGCTCCGATCCGAGGCTGTACCGGTCGAACTCGCCGCCCACGTACCGCTCGCCCGGCGCAAACCGCAGCCGCACCGTGGCTTCCGTGGCGATGAGCCGCTCCAGCGCATCGCCCGTGGCGGGATCGATGAAGGCCAGCGAGCCCCGGCCTGCCACCCGCCGGTGCACCCCTTCAGCGAACAGGCTCCACCCCGTGCTGAACTCCTTCAAGACGTTCGCTTCGAACCGTTCCACCTCGGAGAGCGTCGTGGACGTCGCTGTTTGCAGGGCGTTGGTCAGGACGGCGCCTTGATCGAGCAGGCCGTTCATGCCGATTTGTTCCATGTCGCGCTGCGCCTGCACGCGGACTTCGGTTCGCGGCGTTTTGCGCACCACCCAACGCATCGATGTGCCCGCCTTCCACCGCCCATCGAGCCGCCCGTAGGCCGCGTACACGCGGGGCGCCCAGCGCGTGCTGAACGCGTTGCTGGTGCGGAGGTCGAGCCGGAGCCGGTTGCCTTCGATGGGGTTGTAGGTGCGGGCCGACCACCACGCGCCCCACTCGAGCGGACCGGTTTGGATGAAGCCCGTGCCGAGGAAGTACCCCGTTTTTTTCAGCACCCGCCACTGCCACATGTTCGTCACCGTATCGACGAGCGTGTAGATGCCGGCCTCGCGCGGCAGCAGCGGAAGGGGGCGGTCGGCTTCCTGCCACGTCCCCACCGAGTCCGCAGATTCCAGCACGCCATCGGCGTAGATCCTCGCCCCGCCTGGAGCCCAAACCGAGTCGGGCCACGGTTCCGCCGTCCGCTCGAACTCACTTCGGTACAGGGTTCGCCGCAAGTACGCGCCCAGCGACCGGTCGGTGGTGCTGAGGTCCATCAGCCCTTCGTCCTGCACGAGCACCCAAGCGGAGTCGAGTCGTTCGTAGCGTTGGTCCCACCGCAATTCCCTGACCCAGTTGAGGTTAGCTCCCTCGCTGACGTGCGCCTGCACCCGCGCCATCCCCAGGGTGAGCGTGTCGATCCACAGCTCGCCTTCAAAGGTCATTTCGCCTTGCCGCCGGGGGACGAAGGCCAAATGAATCGTGCCCCGCCCTGCCACGTCCACCGTGTCGAGGATGTAATACCGATAGTGGGCATTGCCGTGGTCGTGGAGCGGGGACGTGAACGCTCGGTCGAGCAGGAGCAATCGGTTCTCGTAGAGGTTGACGTTTGCGAACCGGTCCGCCAGTTCACTCGGGGTGGCGTTCGTTCCAAGTCCACTCACGCGGGTGTCGAGCACTTGGGTTTGGGTGCGCGGCCCGTTCACCGCGGTCCGCACGCGCGCATCGGTTTCCGCGATGAGCAACGGCAGGGCCACCCGCGCCTCGCTGCTGTCGAGGTCGTCGAACACGAAGCTGAACGGACCCCAGTACCAGCGATTCGCTTGGGCGTGGTTGATGTCGTTCACGTCGAGCTCCAGCTTCGTGTATTCGCGGTAGGCCAAACCCCGCACCCGCGCCGGATCGTTGTTCGCCTTTGCTTCAGCCACCCGCTGCATCAGCGGCTTCGCGGGGTTCACTTCGCGCCGGTCGGGCCGGACTTCGGCGATGCCCAGGGCGATGGCGGCCGGTTCGAGGGCGAAGTTGCGGGTGCTCGCCACGCCCCGCATGACTTCCCATTCCTGGGCTTCGTAGCCGACGAAGCTGACGCGGAGCTGGCCGGGCCGTTGGTCGGTGGAGAGGTCGAAGTGGCCGTCGAGGTCGGTGGTGGTGCCGTCACCGGATGCGGTGAACGCGACCGTGACGAAGGGGAGGGGCTGGCCGGTTTCGGCGTCGAAGACGAGGCCTTGGACGCGCGTGATTTGGCCCGTGGCGCTGCTCCACGCGAGGAGGAGGCTGGCCCAAAGGAGCAGCAAGCGCTGGGTCATCGGTTCGCAGCAGCGGCTTTGCGTTCGACGCGTCGGGCGATCGCGATCCCGATTTCGTAGAGGACGAGGACGGGCATCGCCACCAGGATTTGGCTTGTCAAATCCGGCGGCGTAATGATGGCCGCCACCACCAAGATGGCCACGAGCGCGTGCTTCCGGTAGCTTTTCAAGCCGTCCGCCGTCACGAGCCCCGCCTTCGCGAGGAAGTAGACGAGCACGGGCAATTGGAAGATGAGCCCCGCCGCCAACGAAATGCTCGCTACGGTCTTCATGTACGACATAACGGAGATCCTCGCCTCGACGTCGCCGAGCTCGTAATTCCCCAAGAATTGCAGGGAAAGCGGCGCGATGACGTAGTAGCCGAACAGCACGCCGAGGAAAAACAGGACCGATGTGGCCGCCCCCACGCCCCGCGCAGCGCGCACTTCACGCTCCTTCAAGGCCGGCCGAACGAACAGCCAAAACTGCCGAAACACCACCGGAAAGGCGATGACCAACCCGCCGATGGCCGACACAAGGATGTGCGTCGTGAAGTTGCCGAGCATCGTCGTGTTGATGAGCTCGTAGCCGATTTCCTGGACGCACAAGGCGTCGCCCGCCCCGATGGTCTCCGACAACCAGCACCACGCGCGGTAGCTCACAAAGTCGGGATTGCGCGGCCCGAAGAGGACGGTGTCAAACAGGAAGTCCTTCGCAACGAACAGCGCGATGCCGCCGACCAGGATGGCCGCCGCTGAATAGAACAGCCGCCGCCGAAGCTCCTCGAGGTGATCGAGGAACCCCATTTCTTTCTCGTGGGTCGCTTCGTCGAATTGATCCAGTGGCATGCGGGTGCAAAGATGCGGCGGTTCCGCGGGATTTGGGGTTAAAAAATGCCTTCACGCAAGAGGTCGTGCAAGTGGACCAAACCCACGTACCGACCGCCCTCGCGCACAATCACCTGCGTGATCGAAGCCGCCTCCATCACCTGAAACGCCTCCACAGCCAACGCCTCGGCCTCCATGATGCGTGGCGAACGCCCCATCACCTCACCGGCCACCGCATCCTGCACGGTTCCGCGCTCCAGCGCCCGCCGCAAGTCCCCGTCCGTGATGATGCCGGCGATCTCCTCGCCTTCCAGCACGACCGTTGCTCCCGCCCGCCCTGCACTCATCGCCAGGATGACGGCCGTCATGGGGTCGTTCGGCGCGACCGCGGGCCGCCGCTCCCGATCGACGAGGTCGCCGAGCGTGGTGTACAGCTTCTTGCCCAGGGCGCCCCCGGGGTGGTAGGTCGCAAAGTCCCGCGAACTGAATCCCCGCGCCTCCATCAAACACATCGCCAACGCGTCTCCCATGGCGAGCTGGGCCGCCGTGCTCGCGGTCGGGGCGAGGTTGTGCGGACAGGCCTCCCGCTCCACCGTCGTGTCGAGGACGCCGTCGGCGTGGGTGGCCAGGTGCGAATCGAGCGCACCGGTCATCGCGATGAGCGGGTGCCCGAGGCCCTTGATGAGCGGCACGAGCGCCTTGATTTCCGGTGAGTTCCCGCTTTTTGAGATGCACAGGATGACGTCGCCTTTTTGGACCAAACCCAAATCCCCATGGATCGCCTCCGCCGCGTGCATGAACCCCGCCGGCGTCCCCGTCGAATTCAGCGTCGCCACCAACTTGTTCGCGATGTGGGCGCTCTTGCCGATGCCCGTGATGATGAGCCGTCCGGGGGCGTCGAGGATTTGGCGCACCACGGCGAGGAACGCGGGTCCGATGCGGTCTTTCAGCGCGGAAACGGCCGCACTTTCCACTTCCAACGTCTCCAACGCCCTGGTTCTCAGTTGCTCGTCGTCGATTGGAAGTTGTCGGGAATGCATAATTAAAGAAAGGTTAAAATTTTCACCAGCGGTTGGCCTGCAGGGCCTATCTTTAGGATGCGCAAGTTAAACCAAACCGCCGCCAGTCGGCCTCGCTAGCACGCCAGTATGAAGATTGAGGACATGACGCCCACCGAGGCGCTCAGCCATTTTTTTGGGTTTGATGAATTCAAGGGGGAGCAAGAAGCCGTCGTGGAGGCGGTGCTTCAGGGTGAGGATGTCTTCGTCATCATGCCCACGGGCGGAGGCAAGTCCCTGTGTTACCAGTTGCCGGCGTTGATGTTGCCGGGTACGGCCATCGTGGTGAGTCCTCTGATTGCGCTGATGAAAAACCAAGTGGATGCCATTCGCGGGCACCACGAAGACCGCGCCATCGCTCACTTCCTGAACTCGAGCTTGAACAAAGCCGATGCGCAGCAGGTGCGCGAAGACGTGTTGGCAGGCCGAACGAAGTTGCTGTACGTCGCCCCGGAGAGCTTGACCAAGGACGAGAACGTCCAGTTCCTGAAATCCATCCAGCTCAGTTTCGTGGCGGTGGACGAGGCGCACTGCATCTCCGAATGGGGACACGATTTCCGCCCGGAATACCGCCGCATTCGCAGCATCGTCCAGCAAATTGCCGACGTGCCCATCATCGCCCTGACGGCCACCGCGACGCCGAAGGTCCAAACCGACATCCAGAAGAACCTCGGGATGCGCGATGCGAAGCTGTTCAAGGCGTCGTTCAACCGCCCGAATTTGTACTACGAAGTGCGCCCGAAAAAGGACGCCCTGCAGCAAATTGTGCGGTACGCGCGGAACCACATGGGCAAGAGCGGCATTGTGTACTGCTTGAGCCGGAAGAAGGTGGAGGAGATTGCGGAGGTGCTTCGGGTGAATGGCGTGCGGGCTTTGGCCTACCACGCGGGCATGGACGCGGGGATGCGGAGCCGGATCCAGGACCAATTCCTCATGCAAGATGTGGACGTCATCGTCGCCACCATCGCCTTCGGCATGGGCATCGACAAGCCCGATGTGCGCTATGTGATCCACTACGACATGCCCAAGTCCCTTGAAAGCTACTACCAAGAGACGGGCCGCGCAGGCCGCGACGGGGGCGAGGGCCACTGCATCGCGTTTTACAGCCACAAGGACATCGAGAAGCTCGAGAAGTTCCTGCAGGGCAAGCCGCTGGCGGAGCAAGAAGTGGGCTTCCAGTTGTTGCAAGAGGTCACGGCGTTTGCCGAAACCGCCATGTCCCGCAGGAAGTTCCTCCTGCATTACTTCGGTGAGGAGTTCGATGAGGTGAACGGGCCGGGGTCGCACATGTGCGACAACATGCGCCACCCGAAGCCCACGCGCGACGGCCAAGAGGACGTCCACATGCTCCTCGGGATGATCCTCGAACACAAGCAGGCCTTCCGCATGCCGTTCTACACCGGGGTGCTGTGCGGCGAGGCGAACCGTGAGATCGTGGACTACCGGGGGACCGAGAGCTCGTTCTGGAAGCGCGGCGCGGACCACGATCAGCACCATTGGAAGGGCGTGTTGCGGCAGTTGGTGGTGTTGGGATTCCTGCGCAAGGAGGTGGAGAGCTACGGCACGTTGAAGCTGACGGCGAAAGGGGAGCAGTTTCTGAGCGCGCCGCATCCGGTGCAGCTGGTCGAGGAGCGCGATTTCTCGGACGTGGATTCCAAGGATTCGATGATCCAAACCCGGGGCCACGGCGGCGCGGCCGACCCCAAGCTCCGCAAGTTGCTCACGGACCTGCGCAAGGACGAAGCCAAGCGCCTCGAATTGCCGCCTTACGTCATCTTCCAGGAGCACTCCCTCGACGAGATGGCCATCCACTACCCGCTCACGCACGACGAGTTGATCCGCGTGAACGGCGTCGGTTCGGGGAAGGCGAAGAAGTATGGCAAGCCGTTTTTGGCCCTCATCAAGCAGTACGTGGAAGAGGAGGGGATTGAACGCGCGGACGATTTGCTCGTGCGATCCACCCAATCCCGCGGCAATTCCAAGGTCCACATCATCCAGCGCATCGACCGCCAAGTCGACCTCGAGGACCTCGCCAAGGAATTGTCGATGAGCTACGCCGAACTCATTTCCGAGTTGGAGGCGATTGTGGCGGCGGGAACGAAAGTGAATTTGGACTACTTGCTCGACGATTTGCTCGGAGAAGACGGCATCGAGGAACTGTTCGATTTTTTCCGTGAGAGCGAGGATGCGGGAACGGAAGCGGTGGTCGAGGAATTCGGTGACGTCTACACCGAAGAGGAGCTGCGCCTCGCCCGCATCAAATTCCTGAGCGAGTTCGCGAACTGAGCCGGGGCGTTCAGGATCCTTTGCCCCACAAGTCCACAGCGGCCTTCCAGAACATCCGGCCCGCAGCGTAGAGCATGAAGATCGAGAACACGAGCTTCACCACGGTGGGCGACAACTTGAGCGTCCATTTGCTGCCGAAATACGCCCCCACGACGAACGTGCCCGCGAGGATCAGCGCGTATCGCCAGTTCCAAGCCCCTTCTTGCGCATAGCTCATCACCGCAAGCACCCCGATGGGCGGAAGCATCATGGCGAGCGAGGTGCCTTGCGCCATGTGTTGGCCCATGCCGAGGAAGTAAACCAGCGCGGGAACGATGATCATGCCGCCGCCGATGCCGACAAACCCACTGACCACGCCGGCGACGAGTCCGATGGCCAACAGGATGAGCAGGGTGGAAAGGTCCATGTGGGGAATTTTGGGGGTCAAAAGTCGAGGCTGAATGAAAAGTTGAACACGCGTTGCTGCCACCGGCCGTCGTCCACCCCATATCCCCAATCGGCCCGAACCCAGTACCCCATGAGGCGGGTGCGCACCCCCCAGCCCAGGGCCCACAAGATCGGCTCGTGGTTGTTGTCGATGGTGACGGTGATGGGGTTCGCGGATACGGTTTGGAAGTTGAAGCCGTTCTGGTCGGCGTACGGGTGGGCACCGTTCCAAGCGGAGCCGCAGTCGAAGAAGCCGACCGCTTGGAGGTGCCGGAGGAAATCGGTGGGGATGGGCCGGCGGGTGAACGTCGTCACAACGGGCAGCCGGAGCTCCGCGTTGATGAGGGCGAGGTTCGCCCCGTTGCGGGCGTTGTTGCGGAAGCCGCGGAGGGGGGTGATGCGGGTTTGGTAGGCATACGGCACGTCGGGATCGATGGGCGTGCCGCTGTTGGGCGTCAACGACAGGACGTTGTCCACTCCGCCCAGCAAATGGAGCAGGCGATCGCGCCCGATGGACCAGTCACCTGCCGCCCGGAACGCGAAGAGGAAATCCCGGTAGATGGGCCGGTAGTGCCGGAAGTCAAAGCCCACCGTACCGAAGGTGGCCGCCGCTTCGTCGGTGTTCAGGTAGAACTCGCCCCAAACCTTGTACCGCGTGCCGTCGCGCAGGTTGATGTCGCGCTCGCGCGTGGCGTCGTGCACATAGCTGAGGACACCGCCGATTTGGTTCGTCACCTCATTCGGCAAGGCCAAATTGTACGCATCCGTGGTCATGTAAGCCGCCCGATCGAACCGGTAAATCCCCTCCAGCCGCACGCTCCGCACCTCGTCCAACGGGTACGAAAGCCGGTAACGGAACGTGTGAATGTGCGTCTCGATGAGCGACCGGTTGTCCGCCGAAATGCGCTGCTGCCCTTGCCGTGCAACGCTCACCGTTCGGTCCAGCCGCCCCGTCAAATCCGAGTACGACAGCGCGTACATGCTGTTGCCCAAGTTCCCCGACAGCCGGAACCCCGCGATGAACCGCCGGTCCTCGAACAGGTCGCTCATGCTCACGCGCGTCAACCCGCCCAGCCCAGGCTGTGCCGAAATCACCCCGTCGTACGGCTGGTAAAACGCCGAGCTGAACGTGTTGTCGAGCTGCGACGTGATGGACTCAATGGCGTAATTGAGCCGGTAGTTGCTCGCCTTCGGCATCGCAACGGCCACGGGCGCTTGCGCTGTATCTTCGGTCGGCTCGGCGGGTTCGGGCTCCGGAGCCGCCGCTCCAAGCGGCCCAAACACGTAGTCCCGGTAGTCCACTTCCCCCTCGCTCGGTCGCCACTCCCAGTCCTGCGCCCATTCGCTCAGGTCGTTGCCCAATCCCGAGGATCGCGTGCGCACCCCCGGTTGCTGCTGTTCCGCCGCCGAGGCCCTCAAGTACGGGTGCCCCATCAATTCATGTGCGTACAGCACGGAGCCCGCATCGGGCAGGAGGCTGAAGTGCGTCACCGGGGCGCTCAACCGCTCGACCACCTGCGTTTGCGTGAAGAACCGGTAATGGATCGCCGTGTCGATGGATTCGACCACGCTGTCGCGCCAAGCGAGGATGCGTTCTTGCGGATGCCCAGGCTGCTCGCTCAGGAACGTGACCCGTCCGTCGGGCAGCGGATGCGGGTTGCGCTCATCGACGTCCGGCGTTTCCGTCAGCCGCGTGAAGGCCAAATCCTCCCCCAACCGCACCGAATACACGTCCAACCGACTGCCCGCCGCCGCCCACTCATCGGGGTCTCCCGGCGCCGGACCCGGCCGGTTCGAAGTGAACACGATGGACTTCCCATCCGCGCTGTACCGCCCGTCCAAGTCGTCGTACCCGTCGCGCCAAAGCGGCCGCTGCGTGTTCCCCACGAGTTGGTAGAGGTAGAGGTCGGAGGCGCCGCCTTTTTGGGCGGTGAACAGGATTTGGCGGCCATCCGGGGCGAAGTCCATGGAGCGGATGCCGTCGAGCTCGGCGATGTCCCGGACCGCTTGCTCGCCGCGCTCGAGGTCGACGGTGACGAGCTGGACCGCTCCTTTCGATTCCAAGGTGTAGGCGAAGAGCTGGCTGTTCGGGTGCCATGCGAAGACCGGGAAGAGGCCGCTGGTGGAGCGGTCGATGCGGTGGCCGTGCTTGCCGATGCGTTCGTGCTCGCCGGTTTCGGTGTGGTAGACGGCTACGCGGATTTGGGAGCGCTCCTCCGTGGCGTAGGCCCAGTGCGCTCCGTCCGGGGACAGCGACCAGGCGATGAGGTTGCGGTCGAGCCGAAGCCGAACCGGGAGTTCGCCCGCGTCCCGCTGCGCGCGCCGGCGGGAAGGGCGGTCGTCCACAGCGGGCAGGAGGTCCGTGAGGGCTTCGGCGGAACGCAGGTGGTACCGCGTCACTTCGGCGAGCAGTTCGTCCAAGCCCAGTCCCGTCGCGAACTGGAAGCCCCCTTCCATCGTCTTGCTCACCCGCGCCATGTAGAGGATGTTCGCCACCACCGGCTCGCCGAACACGTCCACCACGTACTTCCACACCCCGTGGCCGAGTTCTTCGGCGGGCAGGGAACCGCTGAGTTCGATGCGCTCGAAGGCGCCGCTGCGCGCGTGGTCCTGGATTTGGGCAGCGTGCCGGGGCGACCAGGGTTCCGCGGCGTAGCGGTAGAGGCCCTCGGTGAACCAGTCGGGGAAGGTGATGAGCGCGTTGTTGCGCACCGCGTCCTGCCAGCTGCCGCCGAACAGGATTTGGTTGAACAGGACGCGGGCGAGGCCGTCGCGGATGGCCGCTTCGAGTTCGCTGCTGTCGCCGGTTCCGTATACGAACAGCTTCGTGCCGATGAGCGTGGCTGTGCCGCCGATGTTGGTGTCGTCGGTGATTTGCGCGCCGATGTTCGATTGCCGAAAGGCTTCGTGGTCCGTGTAGACGAGGATCTGGATGGGACCCTCGAGCGTGCGGTCGAAGAGCTGCTCGATGCGTTGGCGGGCGGTGGGCAGGATTTGGCCTACCTGCTGCGCCAAATCCTGGCCCCCCGGATAGAAGTACACGTCGAACGTCTCCATCGGGTAGTGCATCCAGAAGAACTCCTGGTACTGCACGCGGTTCTTGCCAAACGTCACATTCGACCCATCATAAAACTGCGCGGTCGCCCGCCCGGTGAGAACCAGAACGGCGAGGAGCCACGCGCTGCGGAGCGCAATCAACAGGGGGGAGGAGGGCCGAAGCATGTTGGAATTCCCCGAAAATTACGATTTCATCGGCAATGGCGGGTGGTGGGGCGGGGGTTGGTTGCGAAATTTGGCGAATGGAATTGAAGCATTGGACGTTTGGGCCGTTTCAGGAGAACACGTGGTTGATCGCGTCGGCGGACGGGCGCGCGGTGGTCATCGACCCGGGCATGTCGAATGCGGCGGAGGAGGCGCGGTTCGAGCGCGACTTGGGCGACCTCGAAATCGTGGCGTGCTGGCTGACGCATGCGCACCTCGACCACGTGGCGGGGGCGGCTTACATCGCGCGGAAGTTCGGGTGCGTCCCGCAGGTGGCGGATGCGGATGCGGCGACGTATCGGCAGGCGCCGCTCGCCGGGCGGGTGTACGGCTTTGAAATCGCGGACTTGCCCGAGCCGGTGTGGCGCGATTGGTCGAGCCGTCAGGAGGTGGACTGCCTCGACGATCAGGTGGAGGTGCGGTTTGCACCGGGTCATGCGCCGGGCCACGTGGTGTTCGTGCACCACGAAGCGGCGTGGGTCATCGCCGGGGACGTGTTGTTCCGCGAAAGCGTCGGTCGGACGGACCTGCCGGGAGGCGATGCCGAGGTGTTGCGCCGGTCCATCGAGCGGGAGCTGTTCGACTTGCCGGATTCGTTTGCCGTGCATTGCGGGCACGGACCTTCGACGACCATCGGGCACGAGAAGGCGCGCAACCCGTTCGTGAACGCGGCGGGCACCGGGATGATGCAGGGCTGATTAGGCTTTTTTCAGCCGGAATCGGAAGGTTGTGCCCTTGCCGAGCGTGCTTTTCACGACGATTTGGTCGCCGTGCGCTTCGACGATGTGCTTGACGATCGCGAGGCCCAAACCCGAGCCTCCCGCCGCCCGCGATCGGCTCGCATCCACGCGGTAGAACCGTTCAAAAATCCGGGGCAGGCTTGACTCCGGAATGCCGATGCCGTTGTCCTCTACCTCGACGATGAGGTGGGCGTCGCTGTTGCGCAAGCGCACGGTGGTGGTCCCGTTGGGGTTGCCGTAACTGATGCTGTTGCCGATGAGGTTCGTCAGGACTTGACCCAAACGCTTCTCATCGCCGAGGGCAAACAGGGAACGGGCGCCTTCGGTGTCGATTTTCAGTTTGATGCCGGACCGCTTTGCCTTCGGGTCGAGGGTGTCGATGATTTCATCGGCAAGGGCCACGAGGTCGAAGCGCTCCATCTTGAGTTCCAGCACGCTGCTTTCGATGCGGGAGATGGCGTCGAGGTCGTCGATGAGGCCGGTCATCCGGTCGATGTTGCGGACGGCCTTCAGCAAGAACTTTCGGGCAAATTCCGGGTCGTCGATGGCGCCTTCGTGCAGCGTGTAGACCGCCCCTTGGATGCTTTGGACCGGCGTGCGCAATTCGTGGGCGAGGTTGCCGATGAACTCCTTTCGGAAGTCGCCGATTTGCTTCCACTTGCTCACCTCGGAGCTTTGCATCGTGGACCAGGTTTTGGCCAAGGTGCGCAGCGTCCCCGGCCAATCATCCCGCATGTGCAACCCGTCGCCCCGGTTCTTCTTCGGCTGCATCCGGTCGATGGCTTCCATCGTGTCCTTGAGGGGGCGGAAAATCAACAGGTGGAAAATGGCGGCGTTGAGCAGGCCGATGAGTGTCCCGATGCCGAGCGACCACGCTGCGATGGTTCCCCACGACGGACCTCCGCCGATTCCCGCTACGAACACCAAGATGCCGGCCACCAACAGCGCCGCGCTCACGCCCGTCCAAACCGCCACCATGGCGGGGGATCGCTGCCGGTTCCAAGCCATGCTCAGGGTTCGAATTTGTACCCGACGCCTTTGACGGTTTTGAATCGCTTGTCTCCGAGCTTTTCCCGAAGCTTTCGGATGTGCACGTCGATGGTTCGGTCGCCGACCACCACGTCGTTGCCCCAAACGCTCGACAAGATGACCTCCCGCGTGAAGACACGACCGGGCTGCGATGACAACAAACTGAGCAGCTCGAACTCCTTTTTTGGCAGGGTCATCTCTTGCCCTTCTCGCATGACCACATACCGTTCGCGGTCGATGACGATGCCCGAATCCGTGGCGGACTCATCCGACTTCACTTCTCCCCGCCGCAGCAGGGCCTTGATCCGGCTCACCAGCACGCGCGGCTTGATGGGCTTCATGATGTAATCGTCGGCGCCGGCGTCGAACCCAGCGATTTGGCTGTAATCCTCGCCCCGCGCGGTCAGGAACGCGATGATGGTCTCCTTAAGCTGCGGTTCTTCCCGAATTTGGACGCACGTTTCCATGCCGTCCATTTCCGGCATCATCACGTCGAGCAAGATCAAATCGGGCAACATTTTCCGCGCCAGCTCCACGCCCTCGCGGCCATTGGAAGCCGCGTGCACGATGAAGCCCTCCTTCTCCAAATTGTACGACAGGATGTCCAGGATGTCCGGTTCGTCGTCTACGAGGAGGATGGTGTGCTGCGCCATGATGGGTGGTTTGCCGCGAAGTTCGTGTCGTCAGGGTTTACGCAATGTAAAGCAAACGTGAGGGTTTTGTCACGCGTCGGCTCAATCCTTGATGCGACTGAAGCGCAGCGCCTTGAGCATCCACTTGGGCAGCGGGCCGTCGGGGTCGCGTTTTTTCACGTCCAAAAACAGCCCCCACTTCTCCACAATCGGCACCTTGTGCACCTCGATGAGCTCAATCCAGCACTCGTCCGGGTCGTCGATGTACGTGCAGTGCACCTTCGTTTCGCCCATGCCGATGGCGTCGTTCGAATCGCAGCGGAAACCGAAGCCCACCTTGTCGAGCTCCGCCCCGAGCGCCTGCATGCCGCGCACGTCGAACCCGAGGTGCGCAATGCCCGTGTCGCACCAAATCCGATCCTCGAAAATGAACCGCCCCTTGCGGTCGATGGCCTGCACGAGTTCGATGTACGTTTGGCCGGTCACCGGCCCAAATCCACCCGCCCCCGGGTTGGCCTGCGTCAAGCGCACCCGTCGATACCGCTCCTTCCCTCCGGGCAAATGCGCCCAATCATCGAACGCACCCTCCTCGTCGAACAGCACCACCGAGTAGCCGAGCTTGTCCGCATACAACCTCAGGGCTTTTTCAATGCTGCTCACCCCCACGGTGCAGCCCATCACGCCCCCCGAAGGATGCTTCGGCCGCTCGAACCAGTCGTCCGCTTCCAGCACCTGAAACAACGTGTCGTCCGGGTCGCGCAAGTAGAACGTCTTCGCCCCCCACGGCGTCTCCCGCAATTCGGCGTCTACTCGCGCGCCTTCCGTGGCGAGGGCGTGCGCGTGCATCCGCTCGATGTCCGGCGTTTTCATCTGGACCGTCGTCAGTCCGAGGTCGCCTTGCGCGATCGTCCACCCCGCCGGCTTGGGCTCAAACGACGTCGGCCGCAGCACCTCGAAGGCGCACCCGCCCTGCAAGTTCATCACCATCGAAGCGCGCTTCGTGATGGTTTCGCCGCGCGTGTGGCTGTCCATCAACGGCGCCGCTTGCACGGAATCGAAGAACGGAATGTTCATGCCGAAGAGCTGGCGGTACAGCCGCAGCGTGCGGTCCATGTCGGTGATGGCGATGCCGATGTGTTGCATCCCTTGGATGCGGTAGCCGGGGTTGCTCATTGCTTCGAAGTTTCGATGGTGTTCACGTAGGCGGTCCATGCCGCGGCTCGTTTTTCGTCAGCCCAAAACCGCTTCGCCCTGCTCCGTCCGCGCTCATCCAACGCATGCCCGTACCACCACACGCCCAAACGGCTCGCGATGGTTTGGCCCGCCACCACGAAGGCGAACGTCCAGCCCCCGCCCAGTTCGGCAGGCGGCGCGGCCACGGCCCAAACCGCCGCCACCAGCGCCCACACGACGGGATACAGCACCATGCCCGCGGCGCTCTTGAACGTGCTGACGAAGCAGATGTCCTTGACGCGCTTCCGGGCTTGCGCTTGCAACAGGACGGAAAGCAGGGCGTTCAGGGCGTTGGGCACGAGGATGAAGGGCGCCAGCGCCCACACCCACGCGGTGCCTTTGCGCGCTTCTTCGGTCCGGGTGCCGAGGTCCTCGGGCCGCACGTATGAGCCGACGCCGACGGACTGGGCGTTTGCCCAAGCGGCAGCGACCGCGTCGAGTTGGGGTTCCGAAAGCGAGTTCAGCGCCGCGATGCGGTCGTGGGTGCTTTGCCACGTTTCCGAACCTTGTTCCGTGCTGCGCAAGGCCTGGACGTAGGGGTTCAGGACGCCGTAGTGTTTGGCCGGCTGCACATTGACCATCAGGGTGTCCAGGGCCGTTGCGATGGCGCGGCTCGCTCGGTTTGCGGGGATGGACCCGGTCTCGGGGTCGATCCACGATGCCCATTCGAGCGGGGCGCCAATCCGGTAGCGGAGCCGCCGCCGCAGCGAACCGTAGTCCTCGTAGTCGATGCCGACCGGCAACAAGACCAGGTTTTCCTTGAGGTGCGGGTGGATGGTTTGGGCCAAATTCAACATGTCAATCACCCCGCGCTTCAACGGCCGCAGGGACCGCTCGCCGTTGTGATTCCCCTCCGGATACAGCCCCACAACCGCCCCCAAATTCAGCCGCTCCACGCAGATCTCGAAAATCCGCTGGTTCCGCTCGCCGATGTCGGCCAGCCGATCGCGCCGCCGGAAAATCGGCAACATATTGAAACTGAACAGGAAGAACCGCACCACGGGCTGGTAAAAAATGTCCGAACGCGTCAGCCAATGGATTTGGTGGCGCGACAACAACGTGCACAGCACCAGGGGGTCCATCAGGCCGTTTTGGTGGTTCGCCACGAGGATGATGGGCGTCCCGGGTTCCGGCACGTGTTCCAGTCCGTCCACGCCTTCGATGCGGTGAAATCGGGTGATGGCGGCGGACACCCACGGCAGGGCGAGTCCGTAGCCGAGGTGGCGGCTCTGAATGGGTGGTTCGTGAAAGGGCTTGCTCACGGCTTATCTCAGTTGGGCTCCGGTTTCTTGTTCGATGGCTTGGCGAATCCGCTCCACCGTCTTGTCGATTTGCTTGTCCGTCAGCGTTTTATTCGGGTCTTGCAGCCGCAGGGACAGCGCGTAGCTGAGCTTTCCGGCGGGCAGTTTTTCGCCTTGGTAGACGTCGAACAGCTGCACTTCCCGGAGGATTTTGCGCTCCGTGTTGCGCGCGATGCGTTCGAGCTCGCTGAAGGCCACTTGCTCATCGAGGATGAAGGCCAAATCCCGCCGCACCGACGGGAACTTCGGCAGCTCCTCCGCCTTGATCCGCCGTCCCCCCATCCACTGCATCACCGGCTCCAACCGCACCTCCGCGGCATAAACCGGCGCGTCCACGTCCGTGACCCTCAGCGCCTCCGGGTGCATCGCCCCCGCCCGCGCCACCACCTCGTCTCCGAGCTTCCAAGTCACCCCGCCGACGAGCAGCCCTTCGGTTCCCCGCTCCATGTCGAGCGCTCCGCGCACGCCCAACGCGTCAAACACCGCCTCCACTTCCGCGCGCAGCGCGAAGAAATCCACTTCCTCCTTCCCGTTGTTCCACCGTTCCGGCGCCTTCCGACCGACCATCCACATGGCGAGCCACTCCGTCTCCTCGAACCCGTCCTCACGCCGTCCGTACGTGCGCCCGAGCTCGAACAACCGCATGTCCTTGCGCTGCACGTTCCGGTTCCGCGCGATGTTTTCCAGCCCCTGAACGAGCAGCGATCCCCGCATCACGCCGAGGTCTTGGCTGAGCGGGTTCAGGATTTCGATGGCGGAGGCCGGGTCGATTGACGCATCGCCGGTGGCGGCGTGCAGCGCCTCGGCGTACGCTCTGCGGGTCAGCGAGTTGTTCATCACCTCGTGGAAGCCACGGCTCACGAGGGCGTGTGCGAGGCGGGTGCGGGGGGACTCGCGGTCCACGTCGCGCCGGATTTGGGCCGTGCTCGCCATGCGCTTCGGCAGCGGCACGTGGTCGAATCCGTGGATCCGCAGCACCTCCTCGATGACGTCGGCGGGCCGCGTCACGTCCGTCCGGTATGCGGGAACCCGCAAGTGCAGCGCGGTTTCGGTTTCCTGTTCGATGGTGAGGTCGAGAGAGGCGCAAATTCCGCGCACCCGATCCCGTTCAATCGCCACGCCGATGAGCCGGTCGAGCGCCTCCCATTCCAACGTGACTGCTGCGCCTTTCGGCAGGCCATCCGATTCCGCGGCGAGGTAGCCCCCGACCACCTGGCCTCCCGACCACTTGCAAATCAGGTCGGCCGCGCGTTCCAACGCCGCCAAGGTGGCTTCCGGGTCCACGCCGCGCTCGAATCGGAACGAAGCGTCGGTGGAGAGTCCGTGGCGCTTGGCGGTTTTGCGGACCGTCACCGGTTCGAACCAAGCGGATTCGAGGAAGATCCGGGTGGTGGATGCCGAAACGCCGCTTTCCGCGCCACCGAACACACCGGCCAAGCACCGCGGTCCTTCCGCATCGGCGATGACGAGGTCGGCGGGGTCGAGCGTGCGTTCGATGCCGTCGAGGGTGGTCAGGGTTTCGCCCGGTTGAGCGCGGCGGACGTGGACGGCGCTGCCGCGCATTTGGTCCAAATCAAAAGCATGCAACGGCGTGCCCAGTTCGTGGAGCACGTAATTCGTGGCGTCCACCACGTTGTTGATGGCGCCCACGTCGATGGCCTCGAGCCGCTGGCGCACTTCTTTAGGGGACGGGCCGACGGTGACGCCTTCGATGACGAGGCCGAGGTAGCGCGGGGCGCCGTCCGGGGCTTCGACGTGGAGCGTCACCGCGGGGTGCGTTTCGACGCGCTCAAGTGCGGTCGCGGTGGGGCGCGTCAAGTTCAAGCCGCTCGCGGAAATGCCATCGACGGTGCCGTGCTCGAGGCCGGCCCGGAGGTCCCGGGCGACGCCCCAATGGCTCATGCCGTCAGTGCGGTTGGGTGTCAGTCCGATGCCGATGATGTGATCGGAGCCCACGCCGTACACCTCGGCGACCGGTGTGCCGGGCTTCCACGTTGAAGGGAGTTCGATGATGCCGTCGTGGGAGGAACCCACGCCGATTTCATCTTCCGCGCAGATCATGCCCATGGAAACCTGGCCGCGGATCTTGCCTTTTTTGATGGTGAACGGTTCGCCTTCGAGGGGGTAGAGGGTGGCGCCCACGGTGGCGACCACGACGGTCAGGCCCGCCCGGGCGTTGGCGGCGCCGCAAACGATGCCCAGCGGTTCCGCCTCGCCGACGTCGACGGAGCAGACCTGCAGGCGGTCGGCGTCGGGGTGGGGGGCGGCGGACAGGATTTGGCCCACCACCAAGCCGCGCAAGCCTCCCGGCACATCCTCGACCTCGTCAACGCCTTCGACTTCCAACCCCGTAGCGGTCAGCACCGCGGCCACCTCCTCGACCGGGACTTCGACGTTGATCAACTCCTTGAGCCAGCGAAATGAAATGTTCATGGTTCCTCAAATGTGGTGTGCAAAGGTAGCAGGACGGCCGGGATTCACGTTGGACAAACGGCCCGTTCGCAGCGGCGCGAATTTTTCGGTCGAGTTCAAGAAAATTGGATTAACTTCGCCGTCCCAAAACCACGGGCAGGGGCTCGCGGTGAGAACATCGGGATGTAGCTCAGTTGGTAGAGTACGCGTCTGGGGGACGTGTGGTCGCTGG
>CAYMHW010000021.1:0-3976 GCA_964390365.1 uncultured Comamonadaceae bacterium
GGATGCCGTAGCTTGCAGGCATGAGTCGCACTGGATGGCAACCGGCAATTTGGGGTCTTGCGTCCGTTTGGGGAGTCGCCGAAGCCGGACTCGGCGGGGTCATGCACGGCCTCAAGCTGCCGTTCACGGGATTGACCGTCGGCGGGGTGGCCGTGGCCGTGCTCATCGTGTTGGCCGCCCACGAGCGCGGTTTGTACGGCACCCCCTCTTCGGCAAAGCGATCCACCCGACTGCTCCTCGAAGTCACCGCCACCATCCTCCTCATCAAGGCCCTGGCCAGCCCGCATTCCCCTGTCACCGCCTACGTGGCCGTTGCCTTTCAAGGCGCCGCGGCCGCGCTGCTCTTCCGCATCATTCCCTCGTTTCGATGGGCCGCTGTGCTGTTTGCCTTCCTCGCGATGGTCGAATCGGCCACGCAGAAGTTGCTGATGATGGTGCTCGTGTACGGCCACGCTTTCCTCGATGCGCTCGATGCCTTGACGGGCTATGCATCAGGCCAAATCGCAGCCACCGGCCTCCAACTCCCCCTCTCCAGTTCCACCCTCCTCGGCCTCTTCCTGGCCCTCTATGCGGGTTGGGGCGTGCTGCTCGGGGCGGCGGTCGGGCGCTGGCCGCAGCGCGCTCAGGCGGTCGGAACCGGGTTGGTCGCGGAGTGGCGCGCGGCCGAGGTGGAGGAGATCGCGCTGACGGGCGGTCGGAAGCGCCGAGGACGGTGGGGGGTGCTCGTCGCGTTGGTGGTCGTGCTGGCCGCAGCGGGAGCGGGATGGGGCGAACTGGGGTGGCTCGTGGTGCGGACCGTGGCCATTACGGGGGTGCTGTTTTGGGGGGTGGGGCCGCTCGTGCGGTGGGCGGTGGAGCGGCGAGCGAGTGCGGCGCGGCGGGGTTTGGCCTTGCAGCTCATCGCCACGTTCAGCGAGCAGCGAAAGCGATTTCAGTGGGCCATTCTGCGCGCTCGGCGGTTGCATCCGGTTTGGCGCGTTCCGCTTGTCGGCCTCGAACACTGGATCTTGTTGAACCTCATTCTGCCGCCCCATGCCGATTGAGTTCTTGTCCTTTCCGGTGCAATCGGGCAAAACCACGTGGCTCACCCGCCGATTTGGACAGCGCTCGGACACCTTCGGCTTCTTGACGCCCGGCGACCCCGCGAACCGGCGCCTCCAACTCCTCCCCTCGGGCAAGGAGCTCCCTTACGTCGCGGCTCCCGGTGCGCCCGCCATCGAAATCGGTCGCTTCCGACTCGACCCCGCCGCGTTCGAACAGGGACTGAACCACCTCATGGCCGCGCTGGATGACCCGGAGTGTCGGACCATTTTGGTCGACGAAATCGGCCCCATCGAAGTGCGCCAAAACCGCGGTTTCGCTCCCGGCATCCACGCCTTCATCCACGCCGCTCGATCCCGCGAAGACGTAACCACGTTCCTCGTCGTGCGCGATTTCCTGCTGGACGAGGCGCGCAACCGGTGGCAGCTGCAGGACGCCCCGGTGAATCGGCCCGAGCTGTTCGACCCCGTCCGGCCGCGCGTGGGCCTCGTGCTCGCAGGGGGCGAAAGCCGCCGCATGGGCCGCGACAAGGCCTTCCTCGTCCGATCCGGGCTCCCCGCCTACGCCCACGCCACCGAACTGCTCGCCCCGCACTGCACACGGGTCGCCATCAGCGGCCCCAAGGACTACCCGCCCTTCGAACGCCTGCCCGACGCGATGGAATTCGCCGGGTGCGGGCCGTTGAGCGGCGTGCTTACCGCGGCGGAACGGTTTCCGGAGCACGACCTGTTCGTGCTCGGCGTGGACTATCCCGACCTGAAGCCCGAGGCCCTGGAGCGGCTCGCGGTTGGGCGCATGCTGACGGGGAAGAGCACGTGTTTCCGGCAGGCCGACGGTGGAGGGCTGGAGCCGTTGGTGGCCATTTACCGGGCCGAGGAGTTGGTGGAATTGCGCCGGTGGTTCGAGGCCGGGCGGGAGTCGATGCGGAGGTTTCTGGAGGGGTGCGACGCGTGCGCCTTGCCGTACGATGCGCGGTTGGGATTGGTGAGCGTGGATGCGCCGGGAGGAAGGGATTTGGCCTGAAAACGCGTACTTTCGGGGGAATGGAAGGAACGTGGAATACGCCCGTGGTGCGCTGCTTTGCGGCGGGTGAGCGGACGGCGGTGGAGGACGTGGTGGCGGTGGAGGAGCCGTTGGAGATCCGCGTCGTGGAGGAGGGCAAGCGGCGGACGCTGTCGGTGACGATGCGGACGCCGGGGGCGGATGCGGATTTGGCCCGCGGCTTCCTGTTCACGGAAGGCGCGATTGCGACGGCCGATGCATTGGGCCAAATCCACGAGCAGCCCCACGCCGTCGACGTCCACCTGCGCACCCCACTGCGCGCCGACTGGGCCCAGCTCGAACGGCACGTCTACGTGAGCTCATCCTGCGGCGTCTGCGGCAAAACCTCCCTCGACGCGGTGCGCCAAACCTGCGCCTACCTGGCCCCCGAATGCACCGTCTCCCCCGCCGTGTTGCGCTCCCTGCCCGATCGGCTCCGGGAAGCCCAACGCGCCTTCGCCACCACCGGCGGCATCCACGCCGCCGGCTGGTTCGCCCTCGACGGCACGCTCCTCGCCCACGCCGAGGACGTCGGCCGCCACAACGCCCTCGACAAGCTCATCGGCCGCCTCCTCCACGAAGGCAACATCCCCCTCGCCCCCGGCATCGTGCTCCTCAGCGGGCGCGCCAGCTTCGAACTCATCCAAAAAGCCCGGCTCGCCGGCGCCGCCATCGTTGCAGCCGTCGGCGCGCCCTCCAGCCTCGCGGTCGAATTGGCCGCGGACGGCAACCTCACCCTTGCGGGATTTGTCCGGAACGACCGCTTCAACGTCTATTCCGGAGCCCACCGCATCGAACCCGAACGCCCATGAAACTCCGGATCAAAGGCCCCTCCGTCCGCCTGCGCCTCTCCCAAACCGAAGTCCGCACCGTCGCCGCCACCGGCCGGTGCGCCGAAGCCACCCCCCTCCCCGGCGGCACGCTCACCTACGCCCTCCAAACCGGCCCCGACTACGCGGCGCACCTCGACGGCTCCACCCTGACCGTCCAGGTCCCGGAAGCCACCGCCGCCGAATGGGCAGCAAGCGACCAAATCAGCCTCTCCTCCACCCTCGTCCTCGAGGACGGCACCGAAGTCAAGCTCCTCATCGAGAAGGACTTCCAGTGCCTCGCCCCCGATCGCGACGAAGACGAGTCCGACCTCTTCCCCAACCCCAACCCGCACTGCTGATGGCCCCTCACCGCAAACGCGCGAACCCCGAACCGCCCGAGGAGCTGCTCGACCTGAAGCGCAGCGCCCCCGACGATTCCGCGGCCGGCGCCACCGGCGTGGCCGTGGCCGTCCAGCACGTGTTCTCCGAAATGCCCGTCGCACGCGGCGTCAAGTCGTTGTTTTCCCTGAACCAGCACGGGGGCGTGGATTGCCCTGGATGCGCTTGGCCGGACCCGGACGACGAGCGGTCGCGGCTCGGCGAGTACTGCGAGAACGGGGCGAAGGCCATCGCGGAGGAGGCAACGAGCAAGCGCCTCACGCCCGCGTTCTTCGCGGAACACGATGTGGCGTCGTTGGCGGAACTGAACGATTATGAAATCGGCAAGAAGGGCCGCATCGCCCAGCCGATGGTGCTCGAAAAGGGCGCGAACCACTACACGCCCATCAGCTGGGATCAGGCGTTCGAGCGGATTGCCGGGCACTTGAAGGCCTGCGCGTCGCCGCATGAAGCGCTGTTTTACACGAGCGGCCGGACGAGCAACGAAGCGGCGTTTTTGTACCAGCTGTTCGTTCGGGCGTTTGGGACGAACAACCTGCCGGATTGCAGCAACATGTGCCACGAGTCGAGCGGCGTGGCGTTGGGCGAATCGTTGGGCATCGGCAAGGGCAGCGTGAAGTTGGAGGATTTTTACGAGGCGGAGGCGATTTTGATTTTGGGCCAAAACCCAGGCACCAACCACC
>CAYMHW010000021.1:4076-17083 GCA_964390365.1 uncultured Comamonadaceae bacterium
TTTTACGAGGCGGAGGCGATTTTGATTTTGGGCCAAAACCCAGGCACCAACCACCCGCGCATGCTGTCCGCCCTGCAAAAAGCCAAGGAAAACGGCGCGGTCATCCTGTCGGTCAATCCGCTCGTCGAAGCCGGCCTGGTGGCCTTCAAGAACCCGCAGCAAGTGCGCGGCGCGATCGGCCTCAAAGCGCGGCTCACCGACCTGTACCTCCAAGTGCGCATCAACGGCGACCTGCCGCTCCTCCAAGCCCTCTCGAAGCTCCTCCTGGAAGCCGGCGCCATCGACCCCGACTTCATCGCCTCGAAAACCCACGGCTTCGACGCCTGGAAAGCGCACCTCGAAGCGGCCTCGCTCGACGACCTCATCGCCGACAGCGGCGTCCCGCGCGAGGACGTCATGGCGGCCTTCGAACTGCTGCGCGGGCGCAAGCGCATCATCGCGTGCTGGGCGATGGGGCTGACCCAACAGCGCAACGCGGTGGCGACCATCCAAGAAGTCGTGAACCTCCTGCTCGCCAAGGGCAGCATTGGCAAACCGGGCGCGGGCACGTGCCCCGTGCGCGGCCATTCGAACGTGCAGGGCGACCGCACCATGGGCATCTTCGAGAAGCCGCCCGCGGCCTTGCTCGACGCGCTCGAACGGGAATTCCACTTCACTCCGCCCCGCGAGCACGGGTACGACGTGGTGGACGGCATCCGCGCCATGCACGAAGGTCGGATTCGGGTGTTCTTCGCGATGGGCGGGAACTTCCTGAGCGCCACGCCCGACACGCATTACACGGCGGAAGCGCTCGAACGCTGCGCCTTGACGGTCCACGTTTCGACGAAGCTGAACCGGTCGCACCTTGTGACGGGGGAGGAAGCGATGATCCTGCCGTGCCTCGCGCGGACGGACGAGGACCTCAATGCCGCGGGCGAACGCCAATTCGTGACGACCGAGAATTCCATGGGCGTGGTGCAGGCGTCGAAGGGCAATTTGCGGCCGGTGTCGAGCGAGCTGTTGAGCGAGCCCGCCATCGTGTGCCGCTTGGCGGAAGCGACGTTGGGCGCTGTGCCGGTTCCGTGGGCTGAGCTCGCGGACGATTACGACCAAATCCGCAACCTCATCGAGCGCACCATCCCCGGCTTCGAGAACTACAACGCGCGCGTCCGCGAACGGGGCGGCTTCTACCTCCCCAATTCCGCCCGCATCGGCGATTTCCCGACGGCGAGCACGGGCAAGGCGAACTTCACCGTTTCGGAGGCCGAACCCCTCGACCTCGAAGGGCACGAGTTCATCATGATGACCCTGCGCAGCCACGACCAGTTCAACACGACCATCTACGGGCTGGACGACCGGTACCGCGGGGTGCGCAACGAGCGGCGCGTGGTCTTCCTGAACGAGGACGAATGCGCAGAACGCGGCTGGAAGGAAGGCGACCTCGTCGACTTGGTGAACCGGAGCGGCGGGCGCGAACGGGTGGCGCGTCTGTTCATCGTCGTGCCGTACAACATTCCGCGGGGCTGCGCGGCCACGTACTTTCCCGAAGCGAACGTCCTCGTGCCCATCGACCGGGTCGCGCTCAAGAGCAACACGCCGACGTCGAAGTTCGTGCCCATGAACGTGGTGCCGCATTGAGTGGTCCACTGGGATTGAAATCCCCACTTTCGCCCGAAATGGCGCCGAATTCACGTTCGACCCCCTGATTTGGGCGAATTCAGGCTGGATTTGGGGATTTCAACTCGAGCGGACGAAAAATTCCGCCGTTCAGTTCACAACAAAGCGGTGCGCCACCCCATCCGACCGAAGCACATAAACCCCGGGGACATCCGGTGCCACCGTTCCTGACGTGACCACGCGGCCGTCCCATCCGAACCACGTCCACGGCCCGGGAGCCAAGCCGTGCACGGGGCTTCTCGCACGCACCGGGTTGGGCCAGGGCGGGGAAACGTCGAGCGCCTCCACGCTTTGGGGACAAGGCAACGCCGCAATGCGCTCCCACAGCAACGCATCGAAGGCCGATGGGGCCAACGTGGACAAGGACGTCGGGTTGCCCATGCGCACGACCACGAGGTCCAGCGAGGGATAGATGTGCAGTTTTTGGTCATTCTTCCCGAGGGCCATGACCAAATCCGCCGGCGCCCCTTCCACCAGTGGCCCATCGAACGTCCACTGCAGCTGCGGCAGCATGTGCGATCCGCCCGAATTGAGCCACCACAACCACCCGTAACAGGAGTTCAGCGGCTGATGCGGCTGCAACATGTCCGTCAGGTAGCCCGAGGGAATCACTTGCTCGCCATCCCAATTGCCCCCCGCGAAAACCAACAACCCAAACCGCGCCATGTCCCGGGCCGTGCTGAACAACACCCGATTGTACGGCGAACTCGGAACCGTCAAATACGCCCCGGCTGCCCCGATGGGCTGGAAAAGCCGCGTCCACAACCACGGATTCACCCCCATCCCGACCGCCGAAGCCAGCACCTCGTGGAGCAACGTGTACGGCCCATTGTGATACGCCCACCGCGTCCCCGGATCGGCGAGCCCCACCAAGCACTCCGGGTCGGTGCAATCCGGTTGCTCCACGCCGTCGTCCAACCCCGTGGTCATCGACAGCGCGTGCTCCACGGAAATCGACCACTCGCTCGCCGAATCCAGCGACGTCCAGCCCGTTCCGAGGTGCGCGCTCATGGCATCGTCCAGCCCCAACAGCCCCTCCGCTCCGGCGAGGCCCACGAGCGTCGAAAGCACCGACTTCCCCGCCGACGCCCAGTACCAAACGCTGTCCGGCCCGAAGTCCGGAGCGTAGTGCTCGACCGCGATCCGGCCTTGGTGCAACACGATCAGCGCCTTCGAGTCTTGCGCATCCGCAAACGCCACCAAGCTGTCCACGGCCTCGGGGCACCAGCCCAAGTCCACCGGATCCACCGTTACCCACGGGCCGTCGGCGGGCGGGAAATGCGTCTGTGCCGCCGCAGAAACCGCCCAAACCACCGCGATCACCGTCCCAATTGTTCTCATTCCACCCATTCGAATTCAAGTTGCCGTCGAGCGAGATCCGCCGCCACCACCCGCACCGTCACCCGGTCGCCCATGTGGATTTGGCGATTTGAACGCAGGCCCGTGAAGCACTTCACCTCGTCGTTGTACACCCAGTAGTCGCCAGCAGGCAGCGCGTCTTTGCCGACCATGCCTTCGCATTTGTTCTCCTCAATCTCCACGAACACGCCCTTCGGCATCATGCCGCTCACGATGCCGAGGAAGGTCTCACCAATGCGGGTGCTGAGGAACTCGACTTGCTTGTACTTGATGCTCGCGCGTTCTGCGTCAGCGGCTTGCTTCTCCATGTTGGAAGAAATGCGGCATTGCGCTTCGAGCGGCCCGGGGTCGGGCGACGGTTTGCCGTCGAGGTAATGCTGCAGCAGCCGGTGCACCATCACGTCGGGATAGCGGCGAATGGGGCTCGTAAAATGCGTGTAGAAAGGAAAGGCCAAACCATAGTGCCCAATGTTGTCCACATGGTACTCCGCCTTCGCCATCGACCGGATCGCCATCGTCTTGATGACGTTCTCCCCGGCGTTTCCGGCCGCCGCTTGCAACAAGTCCCGGATGGCTTGTTCCGCGTTTCCGGCGGTCGGTTTTTCCATCTCCAAACCGAAGCGCTCCACGAACAGCCGGAGCTGAGCGAGCTTTTCGGGATCGGGTTTGTCATGCACCCGGTAAACGGACGTCCGACGGCCCGCGCCCGGCAAGTGCTCCTTGCCCTTCGGCGGATTCGCGAGGAACCGCGCGACCCGGACATTCGCCAGCAGCATGAAGTCCTCGATGAGGCGGTTCGAATCGCGCATCACCTTGACGACCACCCGCAACGGCGTCCCATCCTCCGCAAGTTCGAATTGCACCTCCTCCGTGTTGAAATCGATGCCGCCCTTGCGGAACCGTTCGTCCCGGAGCTTCACCGCCAAATCCTGCAACACCCCGATCTCCTCCGCAAAATCGCCCTTCCCCGTTTCAATGCGCTCCTGCGCCTCCTCGTACGTGAAGCGGCGGTCGGAATGGATGAGCGTCCGGCCAAACCACTCGTTCACGACCTGGGCCCGCTCGTCGAGCTCGAACACCGCGCTGAATGCGAGCCGATCCTCGTTTGGCCGCAACGAGCACAAGTCGTTCGACAGCACTTCCGGCAACATCGGAATCGTCCGGTCCACGAGGTACACCGAGGTGGCCCGCTGCCGCGCCTCCACGTCGATGACGCCCCCTGGCGTGAGGTAGTGCGTCACGTCCGCGATGTGCACCCCGACCTCCCAATGGCCGTTCTTCAACCGCTTCAGCGACAACGCGTCATCGAAGTCCTTCGCCGTCTTCGGGTCGATGGTGAACGTGGTCACGTCGCGCATGTCGCGGCGGCGCTTCACCTCCTCCTCCGTCACCTCGCGCGCCACGTGTTTTGCCGCTTCCTCCACCTCCGGGGGGAACTCGTAGGGCAACCCGAATTCCGCCAAAATCGCGTGCATCTCCACCTCGTGCATCCCCGACGGCCCCAAGATTTCCACCACGCGGCCGGTCGGGTTGTCCTCGGTATCGGCCCAATCCACCA
Source organism: uncultured Comamonadaceae bacterium (assembly GCA_964390365.1). Taxonomy (GTDB): domain Bacteria; phylum Bacteroidota; class Bacteroidia; order Flavobacteriales_D; family Sanyastnellaceae; genus JALQTD01. The sequence goes on from CAYMHW010000021.1 coordinate 8,650, forward strand.
ATTCCACGAGGACCTTCTCGTCGTTCTTCGCCCCACGCAGGTGGCGGGCCGGGATGAAGAAATCGGTGTGGATGCGCGTGTCGGCGGGGTGGCCAAAGGCGTAATCGCGGACCTGCTCGATGGTTACCACATAGAGCTCGCGCTGGCGCTGCACCACGCGGTGCACGTACGGGAAGAACCGCTTGCCCCGCCGGCGCCACCTCACTTCCACCCGGTCGCCCCAAAAGGCATCGCCCGTCGCACCCTTCGGAATGCTCAGTTCTTCGCCGTCGTCTTGAAGGACGAAGCCACGGCCGAAGCGGGTGATTTGAATCGCGCCTTCGACGGGGGCTTCTTCCGCCACTTTCAGGACAAATTTCCCCCGGCCCACCGCCTCAAGCACCCCATCGTCCGCGAGGTCATCCAACAAGCGCATGACGAGCTTTTTCGCATCGTGGTTGACGATGCGGAGGCTGGCCGATACTTGCTTGTGATTCAGGGCTTTGCCACGTGCGCGGCGGAAGGCACCTCGGATTTCGTCGCGGAGGGCTTCGGGGTTGGTTCGAGAAGACATTGGGAACAAAGATGCGCTGAATCCCTTGGACTTCCCGACCTTTGCCGTTAAGATGTCTGAATCCCCCTCACACCGCTGGTGGCCTGCGCATTGGACGGGCTATGAATTGTTGGACGCTGGCGACGGTGCGCGGCTGGAACGGTGGGGCGATTTCGTGCTGGATCGTCCGGATCCGGCGGTGATTTGGCCCCCTTCCGCCGATGTTTCAACATGGAATGAAGCGGATGCCCGGTTTGAGGCGACGGCGAAGACGAAGGGCTTTTGGCATCAAAACGGGCGCAAGATGCCCGCGAGCTGGCCGCTCGAATACCGCTCGCCCCGACTGCAACTTCAATTCAAATTGGAACTGACGAGCTTCAAGCACGTGGGCCTGTTTCCGGAGCAAGCGGTGAACTGGGAGTACATCGCGGAGCACCTGAAGCCGGGCGACAAGTTCCTGAACCTGTTTGCGTACACGGGCGGGGCTTCGCTCGCGGCGCGGGCAGCCGGCGCCGACGTGACCCACGTGGACTCCATCCGCCAAGTGGTCGATTGGACGCGGGAGAACATGGAGCGCTCGGGGCTGGACGGCATCCGGTGGGTCGTGGAGGACGCCTTGAAGTTCGCGGATCGCGAGGTGCGCCGGGGCAACCGCTACCGGGGCATCGTGCTGGATCCGCCCACGTGGGGCTTGGGAACGAAGGGGGCGAAATGGCGTTTGGAAGACCAAATCCGACCCCTCTGCGAAACCGTCGCCGACCTCGTCGAACCCGGCGGCTTCATCATCATGAACACGTACAGCGGCATCTCCCCGACCGCGCTGGAGCAGTTGTGGCGCGCCACGCTTCCGGACGCGACGATCGAGTCCGGCGAACTGTGCTTGCGCACGGTGCGCGGTGAGTTGGTTCCGACGGGGAGTTTGGTCCGCGTCAAAAACACGCAGTAAACCATGGCGAACGAAACCCCGAAAAGCCCGATGCTCGGCCTGCGGCTGCCGACGGACCCCCGCTGGGCAGAACTCGTGGAATCCAACATCCAGGAAGTGCTGACGGACCACGCATGGTGCGAACAAAAGGCCGCTTCCAACGCGATCACCATCATCGTTCACAACCCGGATAAAACCGAGCTGGTTGAAGCCATGACGGCCATCGCCCAGGAAGAGCTCGAGCACTTCGGACAGGTCGTGGACCGCATCAAAGAACGCGGGTGGGCGCTGGGCCCCGAGCGCAAGGACGATTACGTGCGGGAGCTGGCGAAATTCATGAAGGGCGGGAATTCACGAACGCACCAGCTCGTCGACCGGCTGCTGTTCGCGGCGATGATCGAAGCGCGGTCGTGCGAGCGGTTTCGGGTGCTCTCCGAGCGCGTTTCCGACACGGAGCTCGCTGCGTTTTACCGCGACCTGATGATTTCGGAGGCGGGGCACTACACGACCTTCCTCGGCTTCGCCCGGAAGTACGCCACGGAGGACATCGACGTCGAAGCGCGGTGGCAGGCCTTCCTCGATTACGAGGCGGAGATCATCGGGCGTTACGGCAAGAAAGAGACGATTCACGGATGAGGTGAATCACAGGTGCACCCGCACCATCGAGTCGAGGGCGGCCTCGGAGCCTTCGCCGAACCCCATGCCGCGTTCGAGGATGTGGCCGTCGCGGCCGATGAGGAACCACGTCGGGTAAGCGCGCACCGGCCAGTCGGCGGACGGGAGGCTGTCGAGGACGAGCTGGGGCACTTCGAGGCCGCGCCGGTTGAGGTAGCGCTGGATGGTCGGAGCGTCTTGGTGGGAGTTGGCGCCGAGCACCGTGAAGCCGCGGTCGGCGTGCCGGGTTTGGAGGTCGGCGAGGTGCGGGAGGGCTTGCATGCAGGGGCCGCAGCCGATGTACCAGAAATCGAGGTAGATGATTTGGCCTGCAAAATCGGACAACGCCAACGGCGTGGAACCGTCCAACGCATGGCCCGTCAACGGCGGCGCCTCCGCATCCGGCAAGGCCGCCAACGTGGCCTCGTACCAATCCTCGTTCGCGTCCGCCTCCTCCGGCTGAGGCTGCTGAACCCACGTCGGCTCAGCCCAAGCCACCGCCGGCTCCTGCGTCCAATCGAAGCGCACCTCGATGTCGGTTCCATAGCCCATGTCCCCGCGGAACCACGAGTAGGCATGCGTCCGCGGCAACCCCGTCACCGCATCGAATTCCCACGCATCCGTCATCCGCGTATCGGGATGGAAATCCGCCGCCTCCGGGTCGTACACCGCATGGATCTCGAGCCGAATCAGCGCATCATCCACGAACACCGTCAGCGTCGAATCCCCGCCAAACGTCGTAAACCACGACGTGTCCTGCAGCATCGTCGGCAGCAACATCCCGGTGTAGTAATTCGAAATCGCCTCCCCCGCGGGGTCCACCTCCCGGGTGGTCAGGACGCTGTCCCGGTTGATCTCCGTCATTTCCGTCCCCGCCAGGTGGTGGATGGACACGAAGCCGTCCTCATCGCGCGCGACCAACGTGAACAGCGAATCGGCGTGCCAATCCAGGGTGCCCAAGCGCGTGAATTCGGAGCCCGACGCCTCCGTGACCGCGGTCAGGCGGGCGGTGCCGTGCAGGTTGTGCGCTTCAGCGAGCGCCGAGCGCAGGGTGGCCACGTCGGTGATGCGCTCTTCCTTGCAACCGGCGAGGACCGCAAGGGCGAGGAGGACAAGCGCCGTTCTCACGCGTTCATCATCGCTTCGATGTCGTCGGCCTCAAGCGGGATGTGCGCCATGAGGTCGATGAACCCGTCTTCGGTGATGAGGATGTCGTTTTCGAGGCGGATGCCGAGGTTTTCCTCCCGGATGTAGATGCCCGGCTCGACGGTGAACACGTGGCCCGCTTGGATGGGCTGGTGCCAGTGGCCCACGTCGTGCACATCGAGGCCGATGAAGTGGGACGTGCCGTGCATGAAGTACTTCTTGTAGGCCGGCCAGGCGGGGTTTTGGTTCGCCACCTCTTCCTGCGTGATGAGGCCCAAACCCAGCAACTGCTCGGTCATCAATTCCCCCACTTGGGCGTGATAATCGGCGAGCATGACCCCAGGACGGAGCAGCTTCATCGCCTCCCGCATGACGTGCAACACCGCGTTGTACACCGCCCGCTGCCGGTCGGTGAATCGGCCGGAAACCGGGACGCACCGCGTCATGTCGCTCGCGTAATTGCCGTACTCGGCGCCCACGTCCATCAGGATGACGTCGCCCGCCTTGCATTCCTGCGCGTTCTCGATGTAGTGCAGGACGCACGCGTTGAACCCGCTGCCGATGATGGGCGTGTAGGCAAAACCGCGCGAGCCGCGACGCAAGAACTCGTGTTGGAATTCCGCTTCGATCTCGAACTCCGTGACGCCGGGCTTGACGAACTTCAGGACGCGCTCAAAGCCTGCGCGCGTGATGTCGCAGGCGCGCTGCATTTGGTCGATCTCCTCGGCCGACTTCACCGCACGCAATCCGAAGAGGATCGGCGCCGAACGCTCGACCGGGTAGTTCGGGTACTTTTCCGTGATGGCCTTGTTTTCGCGGGCGGTGCGGGTCTCGACGGGGTTGTTCGCCCGCGCGTGCGGGTTGTCGTTCAGGTAGAGCGTGGAGGCCTCGGCGAGGAGGCGGTGGAGGGTGCGTTCGAAGGCGGACGTCCATTGGATTTGGCCGATGCCCGTTGCCTGCGTGGCCTGCTCCTTCGTCAGCTTTGCGCCTTCCCAAATCGCGATCTCCTCATTCGTCTCGATCGTGAACAAAATCTCGCGGTCCGCCGGATTCGACGCGTCCGGGAACAGCAGCAACACCGTCTCCTCCTGGTCCACGCCCGTCAGCCAAAAGATGTCCGCCGACTGCTTGAACGGCAACGTGCCGTCCGCACTCGTGGGGTAGATGTCGTTCGAGAAAAACAAGGCCAAACCACCCGGCTTCATGGCTTCCATGAACGCCTTCCGGTTCCGAACGTAGAGGTCTGCAGGGAGTTTTTGGTATCGCATGGGCCGAAGATACGGACGGGCAGGGCGATTGCACCTGCCGTAACTTGCGGGCATGAGCGATCGCATTTCCACTTCCAACGCCCCCAAGCCAGTGGGCCTCTACCCGCACGCACGGCGCGTGGGCAACTTGTTGTTTCTGAGCGGTGTCGGACCGCGCACGGCGGGCACGGGCCCCCACGACAGCGGGGTGCCGGGGTTGGAACTCGACCACAACGGCAACTTCAAGGCGTTCGATTTCGAGGCGCAGGTGCACAGCGTGTTCGCGAACGTGAAAGCGGTGCTTGAAGCGAGCGGTAGCAGCTGGGACCAGCTGGTGGATGTGACGGTGTTTTTGGTCGACATGCACCGCGACTTCCACACCTTCAACCGCATCTACGCCGAGTACTTCAAGGAGAACCAGCCGTGCCGGACGACGGTGGAAATCAACCGACTGCCGACGCCGATCGCCATCGAATTGAAGTGCATCGCGGTCATCGACTGATTGCGGCACATTCTTTGAACGGCGAGCGCCATGCGCCGCTTGTACTTCCTGTTGTTCAGCTTCGTGATCGGAGGGGTTTCGGGCCAAACCACCCGTCCTCCACTGGTCTCCCCCGACACCTTGACCGCCCTTCCCCTGGAGGTCGGGGCGTCGCGCGTTTCGGCCTTTGCGCCGGGGGAACAGTTGGCGTACCGCATCCGCTTCGGGCCCATCGTGGCGGCGACGGCGGAAGTGAACGTGTTCGATTCGGGGCTGTGGCGGGGGCGGCCGACGTGGGAGATCCGAGCGGAAGGGGCGACGCGGCCGGGGTTCGACTGGTTTTTCAAGGTGCGGGATGTGTACCGCAGTTATTACGACCCGGCGTTGCTCGCGCCCGTGCGGTTCGTACGCGACGTCCACGAAGGCGGCTACGAAATCCACCAAGACTACCGGTTCGATTGGGAGCGCTCGTGCGTGGAAACCGAATGGCACCGCAAGCGCGGGCGCCGCGAGGCCTTCGCCATCGCCCCGGGAACGCAGGACATGGTCAGTGCCTTCTTCACCGCGCGGAACTGGGCGCTCGACGGCCTTGAAGTCGGGGACACGCTCGAAGTTCCCTGCCTCGTCGACGGCGAATTGTTCCCGCTGATGATCCGGTACGGCGGGCGCGAAGTGGTCGAGGTCGAGCAGGGAACGTGGACGTGCGACGCCTTCCATCCCGTGATCATGGCGGGGCGCGTCTGGGAAAACCCGGACGATTTGACCGTTTACGTCAGCGCCGACGCGAACCGCATTCCCGTCCTCGTGCACACCCGCGTGCTCATCGGTTCCGTGGAACTCGAATTGACCGAGGCGAACGGCATGCGAAATCCGCCCGCGCGTCAGTTCTGAGGGAGCATAGTTTTCCGAACTTGCCGCCCATGTCTGAACCACGGAATTTTGACGCGTCGATCTTGGACAAGCTCGGCGCCTTGGAGGACAAGTTCGCCGCGATGGGCCAGGACCTTTCCGCCTACCTCGATGGCTTGCTGTACGCCGATTATTTGACCTATTGGGACTACATCCACCTCGATACCTTGCTGAGTCTGCAGAATCCGAAGACCCCCATTCCGGATGAGGAGATTTTCATCATGTATCACCAAATCACGGAACTCTACTTCAAGCTGTCTCTCCACGAATTCCAGCAACTCGCCGACGAACCGCCGACCACGGCCGCGGCCCTGCTCAAGCGCATTCGCCGCATCAACCGCTACTTCGAAGCCCTCACCCACAGCTTCGAAGTGATGGTCGACGGGATGGATCAGGAGCAGTTCCTGAAGTTCCGCATGTCCCTGCTCCCCGCGAGCGGATTCCAAAGCGCGCAGTACCGGATGATCGAAATCCGGAGCACCTCGTTCGACCGGTTGCTCCACGCGGATCACCGGGAGGCCGCGGCCGGGCATTCGGCCGATGACCTCATCGAGTTGTTCAACCACATTTACTGGAAGGCCGGGGCGGTCGAGTTGGCAACGGGGAATAAGACGCTGACGTTGAAGCAGTTCGAGAAGAAGTATGGGCGGCAGTTGTTGGATTTGGCCCACGCGTGTTACGGGAACAACGTGCGCACGATGTGGCAGCGGCTGCCGGCGAGCGAACAGACAGACGAATTGCGGGAACAGCTGCGTTGGTTGGATGTTAACGTGAACATCAATTGGCCCCTTTCCCACTACAAATCCGCGGTGCGTTACCTGCAGAAGAACCCCGAAGACATCGCGGCGACGGGCGGGACGAATTGGCAGAAGTACCTGCCGCCGCGTTTCCAGAAGCGCATTTTTTATCCCGAACTTTGGAGCGAAACGGAATTGAACGAATGGGGAAAAGGCTGGGTCAAACGCGAGGTCTTTGGATTGGACTGATTGCGGGTTTGTGGTTGCTCGGGTGCACACCTGAGCCCACCGATCGCGCAGTGGTTTCAATGCCAGCGGAAGTGCCGGCGGAGCCGGTGATTCGATTCGGATTGAACTGGGATGAGGTGGTGGCGGACTCCGGCTTCGTGGAGTCGGGCCAAAGCTTGTCCCACCTGCTCAACCCGGCAGGCGTTCCCTTTTCCACCATCCAAGCCCTGGTGGACGCGACGAAGGCGGTGTACGATGTGCGCAAAATCCGTCCCGAACGGCCGTACTGGCTGCTGCGTGCTCAAGGGGACACCTTGCCCGGCCCCGAGTGGTTCGTGTACCAACCGGACGGGCGGCGTTACGTGCGCTACCACCTCCGCGATTCGCTGTATGCCGAAGAAGCACGTTTCCCGGTGGATACGGTGGTGCGCCGCATTTCAGGGAGCATTGAATCCTCTCTTTCTGCAGACCTCGAAAAAATGGGAGCGCCGTTCACCCTGGCTTTGGCGATGGCAAACGTGTACGCTTGGACGGTGGATTTCTCGCGGTTGCAGGAAGGCGACACCTTTGATGTGCTGTACGAAGAAGAACTCGTGGACGGAGCACGGGTGGGGGGACCCCGGGTCATCGCCTGCCACTTTTCCCACTACGGGCGGGTGATCCCCGCGTACCGCTACGACCAAGGAAACGGGGACGACTACTTCGACGACAGCGGTGCGAGTCTGCGCAAAGCCTTCCTCAAAGCCCCGGTGGAATTCAGCCGCATCAGCAGCCGGTACAACTTGAAGCGGTTTCACCCCGTGTTGAATCGGGTGAAGGCCCACTTGGGAACGGACTACGCGGCTCCCCATGGCACGCCGATCCTGGCCGTTGGGGATGGAACCGTCATCAAATCCGGCTACACCTCCGGCAACGGGAACTACGTGAAGATCCGCCACAACGGCACCTACGAAACCCAGTACCTCCACATGTCCAAGCGCGCCGTTCGCGTGGGCGAGTCGGTTCGCCAAGGACAAGTCATCGGTTACGTCGGCTCCACCGGCCTCGCTACAGGTCCTCACGTGTGCTTCCGGTTTTGGAAAAACGGAAAACAAGTGGATCACCTGCGGGAGGAATTTCCTCCTTCGGAGCCCATTGAATCCGAGCATTTGGCGGAATTCCAAACGAAAGTGGCCGAATTGAAGGCCGAACTGGAAGGCAGTTGAACGCCCCGTGCAACCCTTTCCCCCTTCCGCGGGTCAATTGTATGCAGCCCCACCGGCTGCTGAAAAACGAACCGGGCTTGCACACCCCTAAAAACCTGCAAGTACCTGGACTGCGCGGCCTGGTCGACTTAAACCCCCTGATTCACAGGGGGTTTTTTCATTTCAATTGGGACTGAAAGGCCAATCCGTAAATCTTCATCTGCTTGACCATGGCCAGCAACCCGTTCGCCCGCGTGGGGGACAGCTGCTCCTTCAAGCCGATTTGGTCCAAGAACCACAATTCCGCGCCCATCACCGTCGCAGGATCCAAGTCATCGAGGACCCGAATCATCAGCGAAACCATGCCCTTCGTAATGATGGCATCGCTGTT
>CAYMHW010000021.1:17183-28757 GCA_964390365.1 uncultured Comamonadaceae bacterium
GACGCACGGACGGTTCCGGGGATTCCGAAGTGATCGACGAGCGGCTGGGTACAGTGTTGGCCGGTTCGGACGGCTACGCCCTGGGCGTCCAGCAGGGAACCGAGGTCGTAGGGGTGGGTGCCATCGACGACGAAGCTGACCACGCCGGCCTTTCCGGGGGCGGTTCCGATGAACCGCATGCCCGGAATGGACGACAGGGCCTCGTGGGTGGCCGCTGCCAACGCTTCTTCATGGGCGGAAATGGACGACACTCCCACGCCTTGCATCCAATCGAGGGCGGCGCCAAGTCCGATGGCACCGCTGATGTGCGGGGTGCCAGCTTCGAACTTGAACGGGATGGGAGCGAACGTTGTGCCCCGTTCCAAACTCACCTCGGCAATCATTTCGCCCCCTCCTCGCCAAGGCGGCATGTCTTCGAGGACTTCGCGCTTGCCGTACAACACGCCGATGCCTGTGGGGCCGTAGGTTTTGTGCCCACTGAACACGAAGAAGTCGCAGTCGAGGGCCGCCACATCGACTTGCTTGTGCGGAGCAGCTTGGGCGCCGTCAATGAGGACCCTGGCGCCGATGCTGTGTGCGGCTTGCACGAGGCGAGCTGCGTCGTTTACCGTGCCGAGGGTGTTCGAGACGTAGGTCATCGCCACCAGCTTCGGCGAGCGGTTCAGTCCTTCTTGAACGCTGTCCCAATCGAGCGAACCGTCCTCGTGGATTTCGGCCACGTCGAGGTGAAGCCCGCGTTCCTCAGCGAGCAGTTGCCACGGAACGATGTTCGCGTGGTGTTCCATGCGGCTGATGAGGATGCGGTCGCCGGCATGCAGGTGGGTGCGGCCCCAAGTTTGGGCCACGAGGTTGATGCCGTCGGTGGTGCCTTGGGTCCAGATGATTTCCTCGACTTCGCGGGCGTTCAGAAAGGATTGAACTTGCCGGCGGGCGCGTTCAAAGGCGTCGGTGGCGCGCTGGGAGAGGGTGTGAACGCCCCGGTGGACGTTCGCGTGATCGTGGCGGAGGTAGTCGGCTTGGGCGTTGATGACCGCCAGCGGTTTTTGGGCTGAAGCAGCGCTGTCCAAATACACCAGCGGCTTCCCGTGCACCTCCTGCTGGAGGATGGGAAACTCGGCGCGCAAGGCCTCCACATTCAAAGGAGAAATTTCGTGAGCCATGGGAGCGAACTTACAGGGATTGCGATGATGGAAACCTCAGCCAAATCAGGAACTCCACGTTGCCGTCGCCCCCGGTGACTGGGGACACCATGCGCCCGAGAATTTCGGCACCCAGTGTCTTCGCGGCGAGTTCCACGCGGTCGACGGATTGGTCGCGGAGCTTGGCGTTGCGGACGATGCCGTTGCGGCCGAGGCCCGTGGGCCCGACTTCGAACTGCGGCTTGACGAGCAAAACCGCCTCCCCGCCGGGTTTGAGCAACGGAGGCAGGCCTGGCAGGATCAAGGTGAGGCTGACGAACGAGGCATCGACCACGGCCAGATCTGCGCGAGCTCCGAACGGTTCTTCCAAGGCCGATGGGGGCAAATCGAGGACGTTCGTTTGTTCGTGAAGAGCGATGCGGGGGTGGCCGCGAAGCTCCGGGTCGAGCTGGTCGCGCCCCGTGTCGACGGCGCACACGCCACGGGCGCCCCGCTCGAGGCAGACCTGGGTGAAGCCGCCCGTGGAGGAGCCCACGTCGAGGACGATGCGATCGTTGAGTTGGATTTCAGGCCAGGCTTCGAGGGCCGCGAGGAGCTTGAACGCGCCGCGACTCACCCACGGCATGTCTTCGCCGAGGGGCTCCAGGACCGCGTCGGTGGGAACGCGTTTGCCCGGCTTGTGGAGGACTTGGCCGTCGACGCGGATGCCAAATTCGGTGATGAGGCGTTCGGCGCGCGGGCGGGATTTGGCCCAGCCTCGGGCGATGACCAACCGATCCAAGCGTTCGCGCCCGTCGCTCATTCCTGGCCGCTCAGCCAGCCTCGGCGCACCGCAAATGCGTGCTGCACCTCGGCGCGCACTTCCTCCGAACCGATGCCCTCCACCACTTCGGCGATGAAGGCCTCCACGAGCAGCGCATGGGCGTCGTGGGCGGAAATGCCGCGGGACTGGGCGTAGAACAACGCTTCTTCATCGAGCTGACCGACGGTGCACCCGTGGCTGCACTTCACGTCGTCGGCGTAGATTTCGAGTTCCGGCTTGGCGTGCAAGGTGGCGTGATCGCTCGCTAAGATGTTGGCGCTCTTTTGATACGCATCGGTTTTTTGTGCATCGGGGCGCACGAAAACCTTGCCGTTGAAGACGCCCGTAGCCCGATCGTACAGCACACTCCGGTAATCTTCTTCGCTGCGGCAATGCGGCATGCGGTGGTCGACGGTGGTGTGGTGATCGATGAATTCGGTGCCCTGTGGCAACGAGCAACCGTGCAAGATGGTTTCCGTGTGCTCGCCTTCAAGGCGAATGCGCAAATCGTGACGCGACCAGTGTGTTTGCGGGCTCACGGAATGGATGCGGAAATGGCTGTTCGTGGCTTGGACGATGTTGGGGAAATGGACGCAGTGAACGGCGCCTTCCAGGGCTTCGATTTGGTCCAACTCGCAGCGGGCATTGCGCGCCACTTCAACGTCCCAGCGGCTGACCTGCAAGCCAGTCGAGGCCGCTGACGCGCTGTTCCAACCGATGAGCTTGACCTGAGCGTTCTCCCCCACGCGGATCTCGTGCCGAGGGAACGCGGCCACGTCCGTGCCTTCTACGATGTGGTGGATGAGCACCGGCCGCTCGAGGACCACCCCCGCATCCACTTCGAGGAAGACCCCGTCTTGGGCGGTGGCGGCGTGCAAGGCCGCGAACCAATCCTCGCGGTGCACGGAAGCGCGCCACGGTTGGTCAGGAGCGAGGGACATCGGCATGCACCGCACCCCATCCGCCACCGGCAAGTCGCTGTGGACCGCCGAAAAGTGGCCGTTCACAAAAACCAACCGGTAGGCATCCAGACCGGGAATTGGCTGAACCGGCACCGTGGGCTCCACCGCGGGCTGTTGGCGCCAAGCGCCGCGCAAAATGGAGGCCACCGGCGTGTGCTTCCATCGCTCCAAGCGCCGGTGCGGCACCGGCAAACCAGCGAGGGCCGAGGCCTCAACGCCCAATCCTTCAGCCAATGCGGCCCCCTGCGCCGCGACCGAAGCCGGAGCCGCAGTGACCTTCAGTCGGTTCCGAACGTCGTCCCAAAAATCCACGGGTTGTGCGAACTGTTCCATCACACGACCGCTTCTTCCTTGATCCAATCGTACCCGCGTTCCTCCAATTCCAACGCCAGTTCCTTGCCCCCCGTCCGCACGATGCGCCCTTTATAGAGGACGTGCACAAAGTCGGGAACGATGTGGTCGAGCAGGCGCTGGTAGTGCGTGATGACGAGGAAGCTCCGCTCGGGCGAGCGCATCGCGTTCACCCCATTCGACACGATGCGGAGGGCGTCGATGTCGAGGCCGGAGTCCGTTTCGTCGAGCACCGCGAGCTTCGGCTCGAGCATGGCCATTTGGAAGATCTCGTTGCGCTTCTTCTCCCCGCCGGAAAAACCCTCGTTCACCGACCGATTCCGCAAGCGACCGTCGAGTTCAACCAATTCTGAACATTCCTTAACCTTGGCGAGGAAGTCCTTTCCGGCGATCGGGTCAAGGCCTTCGTGCTCGCGCTTGCCGTTCAAAGCCGCGCGCATGAAGTTCAAGTTGCTGACTCCGGGGATTTCAACGGGGTATTGAAAGGCCAAGAACAATCCGCTCCGCGCACGATCCGTGGCATCGAGGTCGAGCAAATCGGCACCTTCAAACGTGATTGAACCGTCCGTCACCTCGTATTCCTCGCGGCCGGCCAACACCGAAGCCAAGGTCGATTTTCCCGACCCGTTGGGTCCCATGATGGCGTGGACTTCGCCCGGACGCACCGTCAAATTCAATCCGCGCAAGATTTCGTTCTCTTCGATCTGCGCGTGGAGGTTCTTGATTTCGAGCATTTCTTGGGGGTTATCCGACACTTCCTTCGAGGGAAATGGCGAGGAGTTTTTGGGCTTCCACGGCAAATTCCATGGGCAGTTTATTCAACACTTCTTTCGCGTAGCCGTTGACGATCAAGCTGATGGCCTGTTCTTCGTCGATGCCGCGTTGAAGGCAGTAGAAGATTTGGTCCTCCCCGATTTTCGAGGTGGTTGCTTCGTGCTCCACGCGAGCGGTCGGGTGCTGAACATCGATGTAAGGAAACGTGTGCGCACCGCTCGTGTCCGTCATGAGCAGGGAATCGCATTGCGAGAAATTCCGGGCGTAGGCGGCCGTCGGCGCCACGGAGACTTGACCGCGGTAGCTGTTGTGGCTTTTGCCCGAGCTGATGCCCTTGCTGATGATGGTGGAATTTGTGTGGCGGCCCAAATGGATCATCTTCGTGCCCGTATCGGCCTGTTGCGCATTGTTCGTCACCGCCACGCTGTAAAATTCACCGACGCTGTAGTCGCCCTTGAGGATGCAGCTCGGGTACTTCCATGTGATGGCGCTGCCGGTCTCCACCTGGGTCCAGCTGATCTTCGCGTGGTCGTGGCAGATGCCCCGCTTCGTGACGAAGTTGTAGACTCCGCCGCGACCTTCGGCGTCGCCGGGGTACCAGTTTTGGACCGTCGAATACTTGATTTCCGCGCGATCCAACGCGACCAATTCCACCACCGCCGCGTGCAGCTGGTGCTCATCCCGCTGCGGAGCCGTGCACCCCTCGAGGTAACTCACGTAACTGGACTCATCGGCCACCACCAACGTACGCTCGAATTGGCCTGTACCCGCCTCATTGATGCGGAAATAGGTGCTCAACTCCATCGGACACCTCACGCCCTTCGGGATGTAGCAAAACGAGCCGTCCGTGAACACCGCCGAATTCAACGCCGAAAAGAAGTTATCGCGCACCGGCACCACGCTCCCAATGTACTTCCGCACCAACTCCGGATGCTCCTTCACCGCCTCGCTCATCGAACAGAAAATGATGCCAAGCTCCGCCAACTTCTCCTTGAAACTGGTCGCCACCGACACGCTGTCCATGACGAAATCCACCGCCACACCGCTCAACCGCTTCTGTTCCTCCATGCTGATGCCGAGGCGATCCATGGTCTTGCGCAACTCCGGATCCACCTCATCGAGCGAATCGAGCTTCGGGCGTTGCTTGGGGGCTGCGTAGTAGCTGATGGCTTGGTAATCTGGACGCTCGTACTGCAAGTGGGGCCAATCCGGCTCCTCCATTTTCGTCCAAGCCCGGTAAGCCTCCAAGCGCCACTCGAGCATCCACTCCGGCTCCTCCTTCTTCGCCGAAATCAACCGGATGGTATCTTCGTTGATGCCCGCGGGGGCCTTGTCGGACTCGATGTCCGTAGTGAAACCGAACTCGTATTCCTTGCCCGTAACGGCTTCCAGCGTCGGGTCTTTCGTGTCGTAAGCCATGGTCAGAGGGAAAAGCTTTCGCCGCAGCCGCAAGTGCGGTTGGCATTGGGGTTGTGAAATTCAAAGCCCTTGCCATTGAGGCCGCCCGAATAGCGCAATTCGGTGCCGACGAGGTACAAGAAGCTCTTGCGGTCCACCACCACCTTCACTCCACCGTCTTCGAACACCTGATCGCCTTCGCGCAGTTCGTGGTCGAAATCGAGGTCGTACATCAATCCGGAGCAGCCGCCACCCTTGACCCCGACCCGAACGAAACTCGTATCGGGATGGTCCGAATCCTGCAGGAGCCGGCGGATTTGCTCGCGCGCGCTGTCGTTGACTGTGATCATGAAAATACCCTGAATGTGGGATGCAAAGGTACGTTGTTTGGACTCATTCTAAACAAGTGAGCGGGCCAAACCGTTCACGCAACTGCCTACAGGTCGTAAGTTTGACCACGAAATCACCCACATGGCCGCCTCCGCTAACCGTTCGAACTGGACCACGACCCTCTCCACGGTCGTCGGCATGACGCTCACCCTCACGCTGATCGGCGTGCTCGGGGGCTTGCTGTACCTCGGCCAATCCGCTGAACGCGCCCTGCGAAGCGAAGCGCGGGTGCAGGTGTACTTCCAGCGCGAACTCGACGCCACGACGCTGCGGCTCGCCCAGGAGAGCCTGCGGACGGACGAAGCGGTGGAGGAGGCGCGCGCCCTGGATCCTGTCGAGGCGAGCGTGGAGTTGGAGGCGGAATTGGGCGAATCGTTCGTGGACTTCCTCGGCTACGTGCCGCTGCCTCACGTAATGGACTTGAGCATCCGATCGGAATTCGGGAACGTGGAGGCCATCGGAGCGGCGGTGGAACGGTTTAAGCAGGTGCCGGGCGTGGCCGATGTGGTGTGGCAGGCGGACTTGTTGGCGGGCATCGAAGCGACGTTGGATCGTGTGCTGTGGCCCTTGGCGGCGGTGTGCGCGCTCTTTTTGTTGGTGGCGGTGGCGCTCATCAACAACACCATCCGCTTGACGGTGTTTGCGCGGCGGTTCATCATCAAAACGATGCAGCTCGTGGGGGCGCATCCGCGGCTGATTCGCCGGCCGTTCTTGTTGCAGGGCAGCGGACTCGGGTTCCTTTCCGGCGCGTTCAGTTTTGCCCTGGTGACGGGGGTGTTCGCGGCCTTGAAACCCGTGGGCGGAGCGTGGATGTCGGGGCTGACGCTGGTGCACCTCGGGGTGGGCGGGGCGGGATTGGCGGTTTTGGGAACGCTCATCGGTTGGGCTTCCACCTTGATTGCCGTCAATCGCTACCTGAACCTGCCAGAAAATCGGCTCTACTGATGTACTTTTGAGGCATGGCGAAAGAGCAAACGACCCCCAACGCAAGCGCTGACTTTCCGTTCACCTCCCGGCAGTACCGGTGGTTGGGCATCGGATTGGGGTTGTTGGTCGTCGGGTACATTTTGATGTCGGGCGGTGCGTCGGAAGATCCAACGGTGTTCAGCTACGAAATCTTCAACACCCGCCGCATCACCGTCGCGCCCATCGTGGTGTTGACCGGGTATGCCACCATTTTCTATGCGATCCTGAAGCGCGGATGACTTGGTGGGAAGCGATTTTACTCGGTTTGGTTCAAGGCCTGACTGAGTTTTTGCCGGTCAGCAGTTCGGGGCATTTGGAATTGGGCAAGGCGCTCTTCGGTCACACGGATGAGGATTTGACCTTTTCCGTGGTGGTGCATGGGGCCACGGCGCTCAGCACGCTGGTCGTTTTCCGCAAGGACATCGCCTCGCTCATCACCGGTTTTTTCCAGGCCAAACCCCTTTCCAACTCCCCCCTCCCCGCCCGCTCCTACGTCGGCTGGCTCGTCCTTTCCGCCGTTCCGGCTGCGGCCATCGGTCTGACCCTGCGCGGCCCGCTGGAATCGACGTTCCTCGGCCACCCCGACCGCGTCGGCGCCTTGCTCGTCGTCACCGCCGGCATCCTTTGGCTCGCCCAACGCCTCCCCGGCGCAGCCGCCCCCTTGAACAGTGGACGCGCCCTGCTCATCGGCCTCGCCCAAGCCTTCGCAATCCTCCCCGGAATCAGCCGGTCCGGCTCCACCATCAGCGCCGCCCTCCTCCTCGGCATCTCCCGCGAAGAGGCCGCCCGGTTCAGCTTCCTCATGGCCTTGCCGCCCATCCTCGGCGCCATGCTCCTCGAAATCGGAGACGTCCTCGAAGGCGGCCCGACCGGGACCGCCCTCAGCACCTACGCCCTCGGCGCCGCCGCCGCCTTCCTCTCCGGCACCCTCGCGTGCCGGTGGATGATCCAACTGGTCCGCGCAATGAACCTGGGCATCTTCGCGTTGTACTGCGCCGTGGCCGGTGTGCTCGCCATGGCATTCCTTTAATTCCGACTCCATGAACGCATTCCGCACCCTGATTTTGGGCCTGCTCGCGACCACATTCCTCGCGGGCTGCACCTCGGTCACCTTTGAAGAACCGATGCCCTTGAACCACCGCGACCTCCCGCGTTTCCCCAAGCATTGGCGCGGCGAATGGCTCGACGAATCGGGCGAACGCCTGCACATCGGCGAACAGCACGTCATGTCCGATGACAGTTCGGAAGTGTACATCCTCGGGGCTGAAAACCGGCTCCGCCGCTACCGCGATTGCCTCGTCTTCAACTCGAAGGACGACGGGGGCGGTTGGAACGTGGTGCTGGCGCGCCGCCGGGGCGGCACGATCCAGCTGTACCATTTCGACGGCAGCGATGAACAGAAGGTCGCGGTTTGGCGTGCCATCCTCAATGCATCCGAGGACGCCGCCACCGCATTCACCACCAAAGGCGCAGGCCCCAAGCCCTCGTACCACTTGGCTCCGGAAAACAACGCCGCTTGGCGCCAGCTCGTCAAAGAAAACGCCCTGACGCCGCTCGCTTCTTACGTGCGCGTCGAGGAGTGATCAGGCGAAGTGGGAGCCAAATTGCGCGCCCACCACATCCCAATTGACCAGCCCCATGAACGCTGCGATGTAGTCGCCGCGGCGGTTTTGGTAATTCAGGTAATAAGCGTGTTCCCAAACGTCCATGCCCAGCAACGGTGAGCCCGGTTGATCGACCAATCGCGCCATGAGCGGGTTGTCCTGGTTGGGTGTGCTCGTGACTTGAAGTCGGCCCTGTGGATCCATGATGAGCCACGCCCATCCGCTGCCAAACCGCTTCGCACCAGCCGCTGCGAACTCCTCCTTGAACCCCTCGAACGATCCAAATCGCTCATCGATGGCCTGCGCCAAGGGACCTTGCGGCGTCGAGGCTCCCCCGGGCTGCATCACCCGCCAGTAGAGTTCGTGGTTGAAGTGGCCTCCACCGTTGTTGCGAAGTGCGGAATCGTCCGGGCCCAAGGTCGACAGCATGGCCTCGATCGGCAACCCACGGCGCGCCACGTCAGACTCCAGCGCCGCATTGAGCTTGCGGACGTAGCCCGCGTGGTGCTTTCCGTAATGCAATTCCATGGTCGCCGCGTCGATCGCGGGCTCCAACGCATCGAATCCGTAGTTCAAAGGAGATTGAACGTGCGGCTTGAAATCGGCCGGAGGGGCCTCCTTGGGAGCCTCCGTTGATTCAGATTCCGTTGAACCTCCGCAGCCGATGAAGGGAGAGACCAACAAGCCCGCGCCTGCCGCGCCAGTCAATTTGAGGAACGTCCGCTTTTTCATGTGTTAAAGTTGCACCATTCACGGCAAAATGTGAACATTCCGGTCCAATAATTGACTCGAGCGGCCGTTGCACCCCGTAGCTTCGATGATGAAAACGCCCGCATGAAATCGCGCATCCTCCGCCGCATCCTGTTCGCCGCTTTGGCCCTTGCGCTGCTCGGAGTCGGCGGGGCCGCTTGGTTGCTCACGCGGAGCGATGCCTTGGAGCAAGCCTTGTTGGGCCAAATCAGCAATTCGCTCCTCACCCGCGGCCACATCACCGAAATCGAGCTCAGCCTGTGGGATGAGTTCCCTTTGATCAGCCTGTCCATGCACGATGTTTGGTTGGCGGGCAGCGGGGAAGGAGGACCTGGGTCGGGGCCGTTCTCCGGAGATACGTTGCTGCGCGCGAAGCGGTTGGGGCTCACGTTGGACGCGATGAGTCTGCTCGGGGATGCGCCGCGCATCGAGGCGCTGAATGTTCGGGGGGCGACGTTGGTTTTGGCCCAAAGAAGCGACGGTCAATGGAACACGGACGTCTGGAAAACCAGCGAAACCGAAGGAGCCTTCACCTTCCAAATCGATCGGCTGAGCCTCGAGGACGTGCGCGTTCACGTCGGTGAATTCGGCGCCACCATCGACGAGAGCACATGCCGTGGCACGTACCGCGACGATGCGCTCAATGCCACGGTTGAAGCGACCCTGCGCGCCTTCGACCAACCCATCGAACTGGGGTTCGATGTGGCGCAACGGGGCGATGCGTGGGAATGTTCGCAACTCACCGTCCAAGCGCTCGGCGCCACCGCCGAGGGGTCGGTGGCATGGAGGGGAGACCAACCTCAATTGGAATTGAACGTGCAAGGGCTTCAAGTGCAGCGACTTTCTCAGTTTCTCAGCGTTGAACCGGACGCGACCTGGGCGGTGGACGCCGAGCTCAATGGAAAGGTCGCATGGGATGGCAGCCTGTGGTCCGGGCACGCGAAACCCCAACGCGGCCGATTGCGCCTTTCCGCAGGGTTGCATCCGTGGTGGGAAGCAGCTCCCTCCGAAGAATGGGACGGATCGTGGACGGGGACGGTTTGGTTTCGGTACTCGGATTCCGATTGGCGCGTGGACGTTCCCCAACTCGAACTGGCGCTGCCCGGGATCGCAGCGACCACCGAAGTCAGCTGGACGCCGCAAAAAGTGGAACTCAAGGGGTCCCTCGAAGCGACCCCGGCCGTGTCCGATCGGTGTCCCCCCATTCCGGACCTTCAATGGAATTCGGGCACGCTCAGCAGCGAATTCTCCCTCGCATGGAAAGGTCCGCACCTCATTTATGATGTCACGGCTCACCTGAACCGCGCCACCGGTTCGTGGGGAGACGCGCCGTGGTCCGCCCAAATGGAAACCCGCATCCTGCCGGACCGCATGGACATCCAAGAAGCAGAATTGAATTGGGCGACCGAAACCTGGAACCTGCAAGGAACGCTTCACGACCCGTGGTCAGGCGGACCCCTCATCGGAACCTTCCGTGCCTCTGCACCGAGACTGACCCTTGCGCACGACAGCCAAATGGAGACCTCCCCATGGTGGGAATCGTTGAACTTGCCGCCTGGAAGCCAAGTGACCGCTGACGTGGACCTTTCGGAAATCACGTATGACGGGGTGCACTTGAAGAACAACCGCGCCACCTTGAACCTCCTGCCGCAACGCATCGAATTCAAGGCCACTTCAGAGGCGTGGAATGGAACGTGCACGGCCGATGGCGCTGCACAATGGAATGCCGACGGTGCGCGGATCGACTTGGACTATGTGGCCGAACACGTGAGCGTGCACCACATGTTCAAGGAGTTCAGCGATTTTGGCCAAACCACCCTGCGCTCTGAACACGTCAGCGGCCTCCTCGACAGCGACGGCTCAGCCGTGCTCGTATGGAATGCCGACGGCAGCTGGGCATGGGACCGAATCCGATGGGCGGGAAACCAAACCCTCAACGAAGGAAAGCTCATCGGGGTGGAAGCGCTGATGTCCATCCCCGACTATTTGAGCGATCACCGCATGGCCGCGCCGCTCATCAATCCGGTCGATTTGAGGGCCAAATTGGTGGAAATCGCGTTGCAACCCGTTTCCACACCTACCTATTTCTTCAAGCAAACCTTTCACGTTCCTCAATTTGGATTATCCAGTGAGTCGCTGAATGTGTCCGTCGAAGGCTCGCAAACCCTCTCCGGCATGATCGACTATTCCATCGGCTTGGAACTGCGGGAATTGCGTGGAAAGAGATCAGATGATATCGGTATGATTGAGGATGATGGTCTCGGTAATCATTTATTTATCAACATATTGGGCACTACGGAAGATCCGGATTTCCGTTGGGATCGAGAATCACAACGCGCACACCGCAGGAAAGATTTTCAAGCTGAACGTGATAGATTGAAAATGCTTTGGAATCAATCTTCGCAAAATTAGAAGCGGAAAAATATTCTCCTGTCGCC
>CAYMHW010000022.1:0-28174 GCA_964390365.1 uncultured Comamonadaceae bacterium
TTTGGACCAGCTTCGTGTAGACCAATTGCTGCCCCTCTCGAATGACTTCGATGTCGTCCGTCTCCACGTTCAAGCCGCGCTCGAAATCGTCGACCACGGGCAACAGGCTCTCGAGCACGTTCTGGCCCGCGCTTTCGATCATGGCCAACCGCTCGCGGTTTGTGCGCTTGCGGTAATTGTCAAACTCGGCGTACAGCCGCAGGTAACGGTCTTCCCAGTCGGTGGCAGGGGCCTCCGTTGACTCCGACTCGCTGGAATCCCCTTCGTTCGCCACCTGCTCTTCCGCCGCTGCTTCTTGCTCGGCGGCTTGTTGCGCTTGGGGCTCCGTTTCGGGAGCGTCCACCTCGGGGTTCGTCTTCGTCTCGTTCATGTCAAATGATTTGTGCGCCTTGGGGCAAAAGGCTTGCCACACGCGTTTCAAACAAAAGAGACCGACATCCTGTCAGGTGTCAGTCCCTTTTCAAAACAGAATGCGTCAAGGAGTCAGAAGCTCTTGACGTGCAAGTCGATTTGTCGGTGCAACTCCATGCCCCGCAGGTTCTTTGCGATGATGACGCCTTCCTCGTCGATGAGGAAGCTCATCGGAATGGACGAAACGCCGTAAAGCGCCGCCGCCTCGCTGTTCCAGCGGTTCAGGTCGGAGACGTGGTAATCCCAGTCCAAACCGTCCTGATCGATGGCGGCCTCCCACCGCGCCACGTCGCTGTCGAGGCTCACGCTGAACACCTCGAAGCCTTTTGCGGTGCGGAACTTGGCCTTATCGTACTTCTCGTACGCCGCGACCACGTTGGGGTTTTCGCGCCGGCAGGGCCCGCACCAGGACGCCCAGAAATCCACCAGCACCAACTTGCCGCGCAAGTCACTGAGCTTCATTTCCTTGCCCTTCGGATTGGGCATCGCAATTTCCGGAGCGATGTCGCCCACGTTGGTGCCGATGCGTCCGGAACGGGTGGTTTTTTGGACTTCAGTCGTAACCGCCCGGGCATTCACCGGCGAGCTCGCCTCCGAATCCAACTCCACGGCCCACCAAGCAGCGCCCGCCACGGCCGCTCCGACGGCCCAAATTTTCCAATTCATCATGCTCCTAAATTAAGGCGAAATCCGCCTCAATCCACACGCTCGATGTGTGCGCCCAACGCCTTCAAGCGCTGCTCGATGTGCTGGTAGCCGCGGTCGATTTGACCGATGTTGTGGATGACGCTTTGACCTTCTGCCGAGAGGGCCGCGATGAGCAGCGAAACGCCCGCCCGAATGTCCGGACTCGTCATGGTCACGCCGCGCAACGGGCTCTTGCGATCGAGGCCGATGACCGTGGCCCGGTGCGGGTCGCACAGGATGATTTGGGCGCCCATGTCGATGAGCTTGTCCACGAAAAAGAGGCGGCTCTCGAACATTTTTTGGTGCACCAAAACACTGCCCCTCGCCTGCGTCGCTGTCACCAAAATGATGGACAACAAATCCGGCGTAAAGCCCGGCCACGGCGCGTCACTCACCGTCAAAATGGACCCATCGATGAACGTGTCAATCTCGTAAATCTCCTGCGCGGGCACGAACAAATCGTCGCCCCGACGCTCCAGCGCAATGCCCATCCGCTCGAAGATGCGCGGAATCACCCCGAGGTGCTCGTACCCCACGTCCTTGATGGTCACCTCCCCTTGCGTCATCGCCGCCATGCCGATGAACGAACCGATTTCGATCATGTCGGGCAAGCACCGGTGATCGGTGCCGCCGAGGCGCTCCACACCGTGGATGGTGAGCAAGTTCGACCCCACGCCTTCGATGTTTCCGCCCATGCGGTTGATCATCGAGCAGAGCTGCTGGAGGTAGGGCTCGCACGCCGCGTTGTAAATGGTCGTTGTGCCTTCGGCCAAGGCGGCGGCCATGACCAAATTCGCTGTCCCCGTCACCGACGCCTCGTCCAGCAACATGTACGTTCCCTTCAACCCGTCAGCCGCTGAGGCCGCGAAAAAACCGCTCTTTGAGTCGTACGTGAAGGTGGCTCCGAGCGATTCGAAACCGATGAAGTGCGTGTCGAGGCGACGCCGGCCGATCTTGTCCCCGCCCGGGCGCGGAATGGCGCCGACGCCGAAGCGGCCGAGCATGGGACCGAGGATCATGATGGAGCCTCTGAGCGAACCGCCTTTGGCCCGAAAATCGTCGGTATTGAAGTAATCCAAGTTCACATCGTCCGCCTGGAACACCCACGTGCCCGGCCCCTTGCGCTGCGTCTTCACCCCCATCGAAGCCAACAAGTCGATGAGCTTGTTCACGTCCACGATGTCCGGCAAATTGCTGATGGTCACCGGCTCGTCGGTCAGCAGAACGGCGCACAGGATTTGGAGCGCTTCGTTCTTTGCGCCTTGTGGGGTGATTTCGCCACGCAGCGCATGGCCTCCTTGGATGATGAAACTTGACATGGAAAGGGGTTATGAAGGGTGACTCACAGAGGCGAGGCCATTACACGCCCCCGCAAGCCACCGCCAAGAAAACGCAGAAAAGCAGCTCGGTGGGCTGCTTTTCTGAAACTTATGCACATTGCGGTGCGGAAGGTCAACGTTTCTTCTTCCCGCGGTACCGGTCGAGGGCGTCGCTGGTCTTGCGCTTGTTCTTCAACACTTCTGCGGAACTGACGAGCTGCGCGTCTTCGGGCAGGATGAGCGCGCCTTCCGACAGCTCCTTCAGCTGGGCGGCGATGAACGAATTCTCCACGGTGCTGCGGTTCCACGTCAGGAAATGCCGCTTCATGGTGTTCGCGATCGTCACGATGAGCGCCTGTTTTTCTTCCCCGTCTTCGTAGCCTTTTGCGCGGTCGATGAGTTGGCGGACCAAACCACCGTAATGTCCCAAACGCGAAGTCGCATTGGGATAGTTCAGGCGGTTTGGGGCGGCACTGCGGTCTGCTGCGCTGGGCAATTCAAAGGGCAGGTCCACGTCGAGCTCGTAGTTCGCCATCACCATCAATTGGGCCCAGAGCTTCTTCTCTTTGTCCTCGCCTCCCGCGGACTCCGGCGGCACCACGGACGCCATGACGCTTACGATGGCCGTGGCGCATTGGGTGCGCTCTTCGCGGTCTGCGATGGATTGGGCGTGGGCGACCATTTGGTGGATGGCCCGACCGTATTCTGGGATGACCAAGTCTTCCCGCACGCTGTTGTAGGTCATTTCCGACATGGGCCAAAGGTACGCACGCACCGGGAACCGGAAGCCACGAATTCACAAACGGGGCACGCGAGCCCACGAACGTCCCGGTAAGGGTTCGAGGTGCCCGTGCAAGTCCCGCCACATCGCCTCGAAGTGCGCCAGCAAAGCGCGCTCCTGCTCCGGGCTCGCGAGCACGTCGAGCGTGGAGGCCAAATCCGAGTCCCACGGAATGCGCCGATCCATCGCCGCGCACACGCCCCGCATGACCTCGGGGTCGGCGTAGCCCGTGAGCCAGCGGTTCGACCGGAGCGCCTCGAAAAAGCGGGCACTGCGGGGCGGCATGGCGGGGATTTGGCCCGACAAAACCGCCTCCACCTCAGCGGCAAACGCCTGCAACCCACCGGGAAACGCGGCATACGCATCGAACGCGCGCGCCAGGAAATGGTCGTGCAACAAGTCGAGCGCGACGCCCGCCATCTTGCCCAGCTTCGGCCGAAGCAGCGCCCGGGAAGCCACCGAGGCCGGGTGGTCGTCAGCAAACGCGTCGATGGCCCGATGCAACCGAATGCCCGCCGCCACCTCCGGATGCCAGGCTCCCAAATCCCGCCCTTTGACCGCGTCCGCGATGAAATTTCCCAAGGCCACCTTCGGCTCCAATCCCCCCAACACCGCGTGCGCCAAATAATTCATGTGGCAAATTTCATGAAAATCAGCCGCTTGCTGATTGGCCCGAAAAAATTTCACCCCGAGGCCTTGCGCAACAGAATCTTCGCCGTAAATTTGCTCCCGCTTCGGCAAACGCGCCGCTGCACATGCGAGAATAGCTCAGTTGGTAGAGCACAACCTTGCCAAGGTTGGGGTCGCGAGTTCGAGTCTCGTTTCTCGCTCATTGAAAAGCCCTCCGGAATTCCGGAGGGCTTTTTCGTTGTACGCGGCTTGCGGATGTAATTTCGCGGCATGCAAGGCAAAATCATCACCGACCACGGCACCATGACCGTGGAATTCTTCGAGCAGGACGCTCCCAACACCGTGGCCAACTTCGTCAAACTCGCGAAGGACGGCTTCTACGAGGGGCTCAAGTTTCACCGCGTCATCCCCGGATTTGTCGCCCAAGGCGGCTGCCCCAACGGCATCGGCAACGGCGGCCCGGGCTACCAAATCGATTGCGAATTGACCGGCGGCAACCAGTACCACGACAAAGGCGTGCTGAGCATGGCCCACGCTGGCCGGAACACCGGAGGCAGCCAGTTCTTCATCGTCCACAGCCGCGAATCCACCGCCCACTTGGACGGCAACCACACGTGCTTCGGCAAGGTGGTGGACGGGTTGGAGCAAATCACACAAATCAAGCAAGGCGACACGTTCCGCGTGGAAATCGTCGACTGAATTGAGTGCCCCCGGCGGTCGGCGTCGGGGGCCTTTTTTATGCGCATGCACCACCGTTTCCTCACCGCCGCAGATCGCGAAGCCGCCATCGAGCTCGTTCGCATGACGTTCCGTCAATCCGATGGCGACGAGGAGGCGCGTGCGGTCAGCGGGCTCGTTGCGCGCTACTTCGAGCGCTTCCCCCGGGCTGATTTGATGGGGTTTTGCGCATTCGATGGGGAGGCGCTCATCGGCTGCGTGTTTTTCTCCCGGCTGCAGTTCCCGGAGTCCGAGGCTTCGGTTTTCCTGCTCTCGCCGATGGCCGTTCACCCTGATTTTCAAGGCAAAGGCATCGGCCAAAACCTTATTCACTTCGCCCACGACGACCTCCGCCAACGCGGCGTTCAGCTCGTCGTCACCTACGGCGACCCGGCGTTTTACTCCAAGACCGGCTACCAGCCCGTCACCGTCTCAGCGATTGCCGCACCGCATCCCCTCTCCATGCCCCAAGGTTGGATCGCCCAGTCCCTCGATGGGTCGCCATTGCGCGTGCACGGACATTCGGCTTGTGTGCCCGAGTTGGACGCTCCGGAACTTTGGTGAGGCCTGAATGAAAAAAGCCCCACTTGAAAGGACAAGCAGGGCTTCGTTCGTTGGTACCCGGAGCGGGACTTGAACCCGCACGGCCCATTCGGGCCAACAGATTTTAAGTCTGTCGTGTCTACCAATTCCACCATCCAGGCGGTTCGGAACCGGCCGGCAATTTAGAACTTTTCGGTCGAACGCGCGCCCTCCAATGCGGCGGCGATTTGGCGGGCGGCGCCGCGGCCGGATTCGGCGTAGGCGCGGGCGGCGGTGGCGGCCTTGCGACGGGCGGCGCCATCGGCGAGCCACGCGTCGAGGGCGGGGGCGAGCTCGCGGGGCGATTCGAGGCGGCGCAGCGCACCGACGGTTTCGAGGGCCTGGGCTTCGCGGAACCGGTGGGTTTGGGGGCCGACGAGGATGGGGACGCCGTGGGCGGCGGGTTCGAGGACGTTGTGGATGCCCTTGCCAAACCCGCCCCCGACCACGGCAATGTCGGCCACCGCGTACAGGCGACTGAGCCAGCCGATGCCGTCGATGAGGAGGACTTCGCCCTCGATGGGGCCGGGCGTCGAGAAGCGGTGGACGCGCGCGCTGAAGGCGCGGGTGACGGCGTCGAGGTGTTCCGGGTTGACTTCGTGGGGCGCCACGATGAACGCGACTTCGGGGCCGGGCCACCAATCGGCGAGGGCGGCCTCTTCGGCGGGCCAGGTGCTGCCGGCCACGATGCAGGGACGGCCTGCGATCCAAGCGCGCACGGCCGCCAAGTCCGGATTCGAATCGGCGATGGCGAGGACGCGGTCGAAACGGGGGTCGCCGGCGACTTCGGCGTGAAGGTGGATTTGGCCCAAGCGGTTCACCGAATCCACGTCCTGCACGCGGATGCTCGCCAACGACTTCCAAGCCGCCCGCGGCGTGCGCGCCCACCACCGCAGCGGCAAAGCGCGCTCCACGACGTGGGCCGCGAAGAGGTGAACCGGCACCTCGGCCCGCGACAACTGCGACAGCAGCTCTGGCCACACCTCGTACTTCACGAGGGCGCACCACGCCGCGCGCGGGCGGCCCTGCTCGTCGGACAAAGCGGCCAGGAACCGGCGCACATCGCGCGGTCGATCCGGCGGCAGGGCGGCCACGTGATCCAGCGGGCCGCACCAAGCCGGACGCTTCTTCCCGAGCGGCTCTCCGATGGATGGGCTGAACACCGTCAAGAGGATGGGCCATTCGGCATCGGCCGCCTTCAGGGCCTCGATGACGGGCAGGGCTTGCTCGTATTCACCAACCGAAGCGCAATGCACCCAACGCCAAGCCGCACCGGGAGCAAGGCGCGCGGTTGCCGCTTCGAGTTCTTGAAGCCCCTTTCGGTGCCGCAGCGCCCACCACCGCCGGGCACCGGAATGCCCCCCGCGCGCCAGCAAGCGGAACGCCCCAAACGCCATCGCCGCAATCAACCGATAGCCCCAACTGGGACGAAACGAGCGCCGCATCAATTCCAAAACGTCACCGGTTCCCGCTGGTACATGTGCAGCACCCAGCCCGCCGTCACCCCAACCCCGGCATCGAAGCGCGATCCGACTTCCGCGCTGCCATCGTCGAAATTCATGGGACGCTGAGGCCAAGTTCGCGCTCCCACCGCGGAGACCCCGGCGAACCAATTCACCCGCTTGAGCGGGGACATGTGCCAGTAACCGAAGAACGGCTCCACGCACCACCCCCAAGCCAATCGGTCGTACCCCGCGAGGTACGGCTGTTCCAATTGAGCGATGGCATTCTCCGTGTTTTCAAAATGAACCCGGTGGTGGAAACTGCCCACCCCCACCTTCAACAACCACCCCGAATTCGCATTCGAATGCCGCCCACGCGACGGAAACAAATAGCCAATGTCGCCCGTGAAGCGACCGCTGCGACCGGTGATGGTAACAAGGGCGACTTGGCCTTCGTTGTCGATGAGCTCTCCTGCCGGGGAGAGCAAATTCGCGAGCAAGGACGGCTCGGTGACCGAGGCACCGAATCCAAAACGAGCCGAGGTTCCCCAATACAATCCGGAGCGCTGCTTCACGTGGAAGGACACGCCCACCTCGCCCCCAGCGCCGAAGCGTTGGGCGAGGTCGCCTTGCGGGGAAAGTCCGCCGAAGGAGACCGCGATGTGCGGCGCTGTGAGGGCACTGTCGGCGACGTTGCGTGCGGTTTGGCCTGAGGCATGAAACGCCGTCAGCACCAAACCTGCGACCGCCAACGCGCGCCAACCCTTGAATCCGTTGGTCTCCTTCATCTGCAACGCAAGTTACATCCGGGGGTGGAAAAGCCGCGCCATCCGCCCACACTTTGCGGTTGTGTGCGTGTATCTTTGTCAACAACATTCCCATGAATCACCGCATCCACATGGTCGATTTGGTCGGCCAACACGCGCGCATCCGCGCCGAACTCGATGCCGCCATGCAAGGCGTGGTCGAATCGGGCGCCTACATCAAAGGTCCTGACGTGGACGCGTTCGCGGAGGAATTGGGTGCGTACTGCGGCGTCAAGCACGTCATTCCCTGTGGAAACGGCACCGACGCGCTGCAAATCGCCCTGATGGCGGCTGGCGTCGGCCCCGGTGACGAAGTCATCACCACCGGATTCACCTTCATCGCCACGGTCGAAGTGGTGGCGCTCTTGGGGGCCACTCCCGTGCTCGTCGATGTCCACCCGGACACCTTCAACATCGATCCCGCTGCCATCGAGCGGGCCATCACGCCGCGGACGAAGGCCATTGTGCCGGTGCATTTGTTCGGCCAGCCGGCGGACATGGATGCGGTGTTGAGCTTGGCCGAAGCACACGATTTGGTGGTCGTGGAAGACAATGCGCAGGCCATCGGGGCGCATTGGTGTGGCGAGCGGGCTTCAGGCCAAACCGGATCCCTCGGCCACCTCGGCACCACGAGCTTTTTCCCATCGAAGAACCTCGGTTGCATGGGCGACGGCGGGGCGGTGGTCACGAACGACGATGACCTCGCGGCCCTTGCCCGGAGCATCGCAAACCACGGCATGGAAAAGCGGTATTACCACGACCGGGTCGGCATCAACTCCCGCCTCGACACCTTGCAGGCCGCCGTGCTCCGAGTGAAACTTCGGCACTTGAACGAATACATCGCCGCGCGGCGGGCTGCGGCGGACCGATACGACGCGTTGCTCGCCGATGCGCCCGGCATCACCACTCCCTTCCGG
Organism: uncultured Comamonadaceae bacterium; assembly: GCA_964390365.1. Lineage (GTDB taxonomy): Bacteria > Bacteroidota > Bacteroidia > Flavobacteriales_D > Sanyastnellaceae > JALQTD01. The sequence continues at coordinate 8,293 of CAYMHW010000022.1, forward strand.
GACGATCGCGCCACCCACGTCTTCCACCAGTACACCCTCATCCTCGAGGGCACCGACCGCGATGCGGTGGTGAAGCAACTGGGCGAGGAAGGCATTCCCACCGGGGTGTATTACCCGGTTCCCGGGCATGCGCAGGCCGCGTTTTCCGCGTTCAATTTCGACGCGTCGGCGTTTCCGGTCAGCGAGTTTTTGGCCCAAAACGTGCTCTCCCTGCCGATGCACACCGAACTAACAGAACTTGAACAGCAGCACATCGTGGAGCGCCTGAAAGCCGCCTGCGCCGCTGCCCAAATCCCCTCATTCGCATGAACATTGCAGTCATCGGGACCGGATACGTCGGCCTCGTCACCGGAACGTGCTTCGCCGAAACCGGCAACCACGTCGTCTGCGTCGACATCGACCAACGCAAAGTGGACGCCCTGCGCGCAGGGACGGTGCCGATTTACGAACCGCACTTGGACGTCTTGTTCGAGCGGAACGTCAAGGCCGGTCGGTTGACGTTCACCACCGAACTCTCGGAAGCCGTTGAATCAGCCCAAATCATTTTCCTCGCCCTGCCCACGCCTCCCGGCGAGGACGGCTCCGCGGACCTCAGCTACGTGCTGGGCGTGGCGGACCAGCTCGGGCGCATCATCCGGGACTACAAGGTCATCGTCGACAAGAGCACGGTGCCGGTGGGCACAGCGGACAAGGTCCGCGAGGCGGTGGCGGCCCATGCCACGGTGGACTTCGACATCGTTTCGAACCCCGAGTTCCTGCGCGAAGGCTTCGCGGTGGACGATTTCATGAAGCCGGACCGCGTGGTCATCGGCTGCAGCAGCTCGCGCGCTGAGAAGGTCATGGGCGACCTGTACAAGCCGTTTGTTCGCCAGGGCAACCCGATTTTGTTCATGGACGAGCGGAGCGCTGAATTGACCAAATACGCAGCGAACTCCTTCCTCGCCACGAAGATCACCTTCATGAACGAAATCGCGAACTTCTGCGAGTTGGTGGGGGCGGACGTGGATTTGGTGCGCCGGGGCATGGGCACCGATACGCGCATCGGAAGCCGCTTCTTGTTCCCGGGCATCGGGTACGGCGGGAGCTGCTTCCCGAAGGACGTGCAGGCGTTGCACCGGTCGGGCCGCGAGAACGGGTTCTCGTTCCGCGTGCTCGAGAGTGTGATGGACGTAAACGAGGCGCAGAAGACGGTCCTGTTTCCCGCCATGCTCGATTATTTCAAGCAGAACTTGGATGGGGTCAAGGTGGCGTTGTGGGGATTGGCCTTCAAGCCGGAAACCGATGACATTCGGGAGGCACCGGCCCTGTACATGATCGAAAAGCTGCTCGAGGCGGGCGCGACGGTGGTGGCCTTCGATCCGGAGGCGATGAACAACGTGCGGGGCCGCCTCGGGGACCGCATCGCTTACGCCGATAGCCACATGGAGGCGCTCGATGGTGCGGATGCGCTGCTCATTTGCACGGAGTGGCAAGTGTTCCGGAATCCGGACTTCAAGGACATGGCGGCGCGCATGAACAACTCCGTCATCTTCGATGGTCGAAACATTTACGATTTGGAGGCGATGCAGGAAGGCGGTTGGTACTACAAGAGCATCGGCCGGACCACGATCGAAGGAGCGAATTGATGGAGCGGGTACTGATTACAGGCGCTGCCGGATTCTTGGGATCGCATTTGTGCGATCGGTTCCATGCCGAAGGGTTTGATGTCATCGGTTTGGACAACCTCATCACCGGGGACATGAAGAACCTCGAGCACCTCATCGGGCAAGATCGGTTCACCTTCATGAAGCACGACGTGAGCAATTACGTCCACGTCTCCGGCGAGCTGCACCACATCCTGCACTTTGCGTCGCCCGCGAGTCCAATAGATTACCTGAAGATTCCAATCCAGACGCTGAAGGTGGGGTCGTTGGGGGTGCACAATTGCTTGGGGTTGGCCCGGGCGAAAGGCGCGCGCATGACCATCGCTTCGACGAGCGAGATATACGGCGACCCGGAGGTGCACCCGCAGCACGAGGAGTACTTCGGGAACGTGAACACCATCGGTCCGCGCGGCGTGTACGACGAGGCGAAGCGCTTTCAGGAGTCGATGACCATGGCGTACCACCGGTACCACGGATTGGACACGCGCATTGTGCGCATTTTCAACACGTACGGCCCGCGGATGCGGCTGAACGATGGGCGGGTGTTGCCGGCCTTCATCGGGCAGGCGTTGCGGGGTGAGGATTTGACGGTGTTCGGGGACGGTTCGCAGACGCGGAGTTTCTGCTACGTGGACGATTTGGTCGAGGGCATCTTCCGGCTGCACTTCTCGAACGAAACGCGGCCGGTGAACATCGGCAACCCCGATGAAATCACGATTCGGGAATTCGCCGACGAGATCATCGCGCTGACCGGAACGGACCAAAAAGTCGTCTACCGCGACCTGCCCGAGAACGATCCGAAGCAGCGCCGGCCCGACATCACCCGGGCGCGCGAGGTCCTCGGTTGGGAACCCAAGATTGATCGGGCCGAAGGACTCAAGCGCACGTACGCCTACTTCAAGAGCCTGACGCCGGAAGAGCTGAACAAGTCCGAGCACAAGGAATTCGAAGCGTACAAGCGATGAGCGAGGCCGCGTACTTTGCCCACGAGACCGCAGTCATCGATGCGGGTTGCACGATTGGAGCGGGCACGAAGATTTGGCACTTCACCCACGTCATGGCGGGTGCGAAGCTGGGCGAAGGGTGCAATTTGGGCCAAAACGTGGTCGTCTCCCCCGGGGTGACCCTCGGCCGCAACGTCAAGGTCCAGAACAACGTGAGTATCTACGAAGGCGTGACGTGCGACGACGACGTGTTCCTCGGGCCGAGTTGCGTGTTCACGAACGTCACGAACCCGCGGAGCGCGGTCAACCGGCGCGGCCAATACGCCCGCACCCACGTCGGCCGCGGAGCGACCATCGGCGCCAACGCCACCATCGTCTGCGGCCACGACCTCGGCGCGTACTGCTTCATCGGTGCGGGCGCGGTGGTGACGCACGCCGTCAAGCCCTACGCCCTTGTCGTCGGCAACCCCGCCCGCCAAATCGGCTGGATGTCCACCCACGGACACCGCCTCGAATTCGACGCGCAAGGACGCGCCACATGCCCCGAATCGGGGACCACTTATGAACTCAACCAGGACGAGGTGCGCTGCACCAGCACCCTCACCAACGACTGAACCATGGACTTGCACGACCAACTGTTGAAGAAAGAAGCCACCCTTTCCCTGGTGGGATTGGGCTACGTCGGACTGCCCATTGCGTTGGCCTTTGCCAAGCACATCAAGGTCATCGGCTTCGACATCAACCCCGAGCGCGTGGCGTTGATGCAACGAGGCATCGATCCATCGAATGAACTGGACCCCGGAGCATTTGAAGGGTGCGACATCACCTTCACATCGAATCCGGAGGACCTGCGCGCGGCGCACTTCCACATCGTGGCCGTGCCCACGCCCATCAACCCGACGAACCAGCCGGACCTCGGGCCGCTCGTGTCGGCTTCGACCACCGTGGGCCGGATTTTGAAGCCCGGCGACTACGTGGTGTACGAGAGCACGGTGTACCCGGGGTGCACGGAGGAGGATTGCGTGCCGGTTTTGGAACGTGAAAGCGGACTGAAAATGGGGCAAGACTTCAAAGTCGGCTACAGCCCCGAGCGCATCAATCCGGGGGACAAAGTGAACACCGTTGAAACCATCGTCAAGGTGGTCAGCGGATGCGACGCCGAAAGCCTCGACGTCATTGCGCGCACCTACGAACTCGTGGTGAAGGCGGGTACCCACCGCGCCTCGAGCATCAAGGTGGCGGAAGCGTCGAAGATCATCGAGAACACGCAGCGCGACGTGAACATCGCGCTCATCAACGAACTCAGCATCATCTTCAACCGCGTGGGCATCAACACGTATGAAGTGCTGGAGGCGGCCGGTACGAAATGGAACTTCCTGCCCTTCAAGCCGGGGCTCGTGGGCGGGCATTGCATCGGCATTGACCCGTATTATTTGACCTGGAAGGCGAACAAACTCGGCTACCACGCACGCGTCATCAACTCCGGTCGCTACGTCAACGACAGCATGGGCCTGTACGTCGGCAAGCAAACCGTCAAGCGGATGCTCGAACACGGCAAGAACCCGCTCGAGAGCCGGGTGTTGGTGATGGGCCTGACGTTCAAGGAAGACGTGTCGGACATCCGGAACACGAAGGTCGTCGACGTCATCCGTGAGTTGGAGTCGTTCAACGTGACCGTGGACGTGGTGGATCCGCATGCCGTGCCGGAGGAGGTGAAGCACGAGTATGGGCTCGAATTGACGCCGGAGCCGGCAGTGGGCGCGTACGATGCGGTCATCGTGGCCGTGAACCACGCGCCGTACCGGGGGATGAAGGAGGCGGATTTCCGGGCGTTGATGCGCGATGACAACGGGGTGCTCGTGGACTTGAAAGGCATTTTTGCGAACCAAATCCATTCCATGACGTATTGGAGTCTCTGATCATGCACTACCATTCCCTCCTCGTAACCGGCGGAGCCGGCTTCATCGGCTCGCACGTCATTCGCCACCTGCTCAAGGCGCATGCCGAAGTGCGCATCGTGAACTTCGATGTGCTGACGTATGCCGGAAATTTGGAAAACCTGCGCGACATCGAGGGCGATGAGCGGTACACGTTCGTCAAGGGCGACATCCGCGACCGGGCGTTGGTGGAGCGGACCATGCGGGAGCACGGGGTGGATGCGGTGGTGCATTTGGCAGCGGAGAGCCACGTGGACCGGAGCATCGCAAATCCCATGGAGTTCCTCGAAACGAACATCATGGGCACGGCTTCGATGCTGCATGCGGCGCGGGAGGTTTGGGGGGATCGGAAGGACGTGCGGTTTTACCACGTCAGCACCGACGAGGTGTACGGATCGCTGGGCGAAGACGGGCTGTTCACCGAAGACACGGCGTACGACCCGCGGAGTCCTTACAGCGCGTCGAAGGCGTCGAGCGACCACCTCGTTCGGGCTTGGCACCACACGTACGGCCTGCCCGTGGTGATCTCGAACTGCTCGAACAATTACGGTTCGCACCAATTTCCCGAGAAGCTGATTCCCCTGATGATCCGCAACGTGCGGGATGAGCGGCCGTTGCCGGTTTACGGCGAAGGCCTGAACGTGCGGGACTGGTTGTGGGTGGTGGACCACGCCGCAGCCATCGACTGCATCCTGACTTCTGGAGAAAACGGTCGGACCTACAACATCGGCGGACTGAACGAGTGGCGCAACATCGACTTGGTGCACCTCCTGATTCGGTTGGTTGACGAGCGGCTCGGGCGGCCTGCCGGGCATTCGGAGCGGCTCATCACGTACGTGAAGGACCGGGCGGGCCACGATTTGCGCTACGCCATCGATGCCACGCGGCTTGCGACGGAATTGGGGTGGACGCCGTCCATCACCTTCGAGGAGGGGTTGGGCGCGACGGTGGATTGGTACCTCGCGAATGGGGAGTGGCTGGATTCGGTGACCTCCGGGGCGTACCGGTCGTATTACGAACAGCAATACGGCGCGCGCTGATGTGGTGGGGGCGGCGCAAGCAACAGCCCCAGCGGGTGGAGCCGTTTTCCATCGGTGAGCGGCTTCAGGTGGACGTGCACAGCCACCTCGTTCCGGGAGTGGACGATGGGGCGAAGGACCTCGGTGCGTCTTTGGCGCTCGTCGACCAGCTCGTCGCACTCGGCTACCGCGGCGCGGTGCTTACGCCGCACATTTACGCAGGGCTGTACCCGAATTCCTCGCGCGGATTGCGCGAGCCGTTTGATGCATTGGAGGCTGCCGTAAAGGAGCGCCATCCTGGTTTTCGGCTGCATTTGGCCGCGGAGTACTTCACCGACGAGCATTTCATGGAGTGCGTTCGATGCAACGACTTGTTGTCATTTCCCGTGGGAGATGCGCAGGCCGTGTTGTTCGAAATGGGCTTCCAGCAGGCCGCGCCCAACGTGCACGAAGTCGTGTTCGAGCTGCAGCTGAATGGCTACCAACCCGTGATGGCCCACGTGGAGCGCTATCCCTATTTGGTGGCGGATGCGCGGGCACTGGCCAAATTCGAGGACCGAGGAGTTTGGCTGACCGTCAACGCCGCTTCGCTCACGGGAGCTTATGGTCCCGAAGTGGCGGAATTTGCTGCGGACTTGGTCGCATCAGGACGGGCGCGCATGCTCTGCAGCGACGCGCATGGCGAGCGGCACTTGAATGCGCTCGCGGCCTTGCAAACGGATCCGCGGGTTTATGGGGCGTTGGAGGCGGGGCATTTGGCCTTGCAAGCCGACATCCCCTGAGCTCAGCCCACCGGCGCGAGCCGCACCACCAAGCCGTCGAGGGCCTCGCTCAAATGCAATTGGCAACCCAGCCGGCTGTTGTCCTCCACGAAAAACGCCTCGTCGAGCATGTCCTCCTCATCGCCCGACTTCTCCGGCAATTCCGTTTCGCTCTCCACGTACATGTGGCAGCTCGCGCACATGGCCATGCCGCCGCACGTGCCTTCCACAGGCAATTCTGCGGCCTTGCACAGCTCCATCATGTTCATGCCCATGTCCGTCGGGCCATCGAGTTCGTGGGAAACTCCTTCGCGGTCGATGACCGTCACTTTGATCATTCCGTCCATTTCAGAAACCGTTGACACCGTTGACGGTGGTGTATTTGAGGACCAAATTCTTCTCCGGGTAAATCCGCTTGAACGCGCTCTGCACCATCAGCGTCGCCTCGTGGAAGCCGCACAGGATGAGCTTCAGCTTGCCCGGGTACGTGTTGATGTCCCCGATGGCGTAGATGCCGGGAACGTTCGTGCTGTAATCGAAGGTGTCGACCTCAATGGCGTTCTTCTCGATGTTGAGGTTCCAGTCGGCGATGGGGCCGAGCTTGGGGCTCAAGCCAAACAACGGAACCCAATGGTCCGTGGCCAGCTCCACCATCCCCTCGTCCTTCGACTTGACGACGAGTCCGGTGAGGTGGTCCTCCCCGTGCGCCTCCACGACTTCCGCGTTCGTCATCAACCGCAACTTGCCTTTCGCCGCGAGGTCCATGACCTTCTGCACGCTGTCGAGGTGCCCGCGGAATTCCTCCCGGCGGTGCACCAACGTCACCTCCTTGGCCACCCCATCGGATAGGAAGATGGCCCAATCCAGCGCGGAGTCTCCCCCGCCGCTGATGACGACCTTCTTGCCCGCGTAAAACTGCGGGTCCTTGATGATGTACTCCACACCGTGGTCCTCGAAATTCGAGAGGTTGGGCACCGGGGGCTTGCGCGGCTCGAAACTGCCGAGCCCGCCCGCAATGGCGATGATGGGGGCGCGGTGCTTCGTGCCCCGATTCGTCGTGACGATGAACTGGTCCTCGTCGTCCTTCTCAATCGTCTCCGCACGCTCGCCCAAGGTGAACCCGGGATTGAAGGGCGCTGCCTGCTCCATCAACCGGTCGACGAGCTCGCCAGCGAGGATGCTCGGGTAGGCGGGGATGTCGTAAATCGGCTTCTTCGGATAGATTTCTGCGCACTGACCGCCCGCTTGGGGCAACGCGTCAATGAGGTGGCAACGCAACTTGAGAAGGCCGGCTTCGAAGACGGCAAAGAGCCCGGTGGGGCCTGCTCCGATGATGAGGATGTCGGTTTGGATCATGTGCGGTGGGTGGTCGGTCCGGATGAGCGGTGCCGATTTGCAGGGACAAAAGTACAACGCGGCCAAGCACCTGCCGTGCGCGCGGTCAACTTTGAACAGATGAAAGCGGGTGGGAGTTCATTTGGCTTTATCCACGCCAATTCACGGCCTCCACCCCCTTCACTTCCGGAGCCGCCGCGCGAACCGCCTGCTCCACCCCTCCCTTCATGGTCATGTGAATCATCGAACAATCCACGCACGAACCGTGCAACTTGACCTTCACCGTCAGTTCATCGGTCACCTCCACGAGCTCGATGTTGCCCCCATCCGCTTCGAGGTAGGGCCGCAAACTGGCCAAGGCGCGTTCCACCCGACCCGTCAGTTCCGTTATGTCCGTTGCAGGCGTCATGTCTGTGGTCCTGTGGGCTCAATCGATGGATTTGCCCAATTCCTTCAGCAAGTTAGCCAAGATGGGACGAATTGCGGAAGCCGCCGGCGAATTCGATTGCAACGCAGCCGGGCGTCCCGCATCGCCGGCCTCCCGCACGCTTTGGATGAGCGGCATCTCCCCGAGGAACGGCACCTGCAGGCTGTCCGCAAGCCGTTTCGCGCCGTCCTGTCCGAAGATGTGGTACCGCTTGTCCGGTGCATCCGGCGGGATGAAGTACGCCATGTTTTCGATCATGCCGAGCACCTTGACGTTGATGGAATCGAGTCGAAACAGCCCCACGCCTTTGCGCGCATCGGCGAGCGCGACTTCCTGCGGCGTGCTCACCACGACGGCGCCCGTGAGCGGCACCTCCTGGACCAGCGACAGGTGGATGTCCCCCGTCCCCGGAGGCAAGTCCACGATCATGAAATCGAGCTCCCCCCAGTGCGCATCGGTGAACAACTGCGTGAGCGCACGGCTCGCCATCGCCCCGCGCCAGGCAATGGCTTGGTCCGGATCCGCGAAGAACCCGATGCTCAGCACCTTGACGCCGTACTGTTCGATGGGCTCAATGACTTGCTTGCCGTTGATTTCGATGGCTTTCGGCTTCTCGTGCACCACGTCGAACATGGTGGGAACGCTCGGGCCGTGGATGTCCGCATCGCACAAGCCCACCTTGTAGCCGAGCTGGGCCAATCCCACCGCGAGGTTCGCCGCCACGGTGCTCTTGCCCACGCCCCCCTTCCCCGAAGCCACTGCGATGACGTGCTCCACACCCGGCAGCACCTTGCGCGTTTCCGTCGTGCGCTCCTCTTGCTTCAACGCGACGACCACGACCTCGGCTGTCGTGCCTTTGCCGAAGGCGCGCTCGAACGCGAACAAAACCGCCTCCTTCATGCGGCTCCGCGCGTGCATTGCCGGGTTCGACGACTTGACCACCACGCGGATGTCCTGGTCGCCACCGAGGGTGATTTCCTCCACGAAGTTGAGGCTGACCACGTCCTTGCCCAAATCCGGTTCCATCACCCCCGAAAGGGCCTCGAGCACCTGCTCCCTGCTGATTGTTGCCATGTCGATTACAGTTCTTGATTCGGGTCCCAAAACACCCGCTCGAATTCAACCACGGCGCCTGCCGCGATGTTCACGCCCTCCGCCTTCAATTGCTCGTCCATGGGGTGCTCGGCGGGAAAGTGCACCGCTCCGGTGAGCAGTCCTTGCCGGTTCACCACCCGGTGGGCGGGCACGTGTGGCACGCACTTGAAGCTGTTGTTCAGCACCCAGCCCACTTGGCGCGCCCCCATCGGTTTGCCCAACGCCTTCGCCACCGCACCGTACGTCGTCACGCGACCGGCCGGCACTTGGCGCACCAATTCGTAGACATCCCGCTCGAAACCCTCCGCCATCAGACCCGGAGTTGCATGTAGTGGATTTTTCGGCCTTCCTCGAGCCACATTTGTTCGTAGAACGTCCGGATTTCGAGCAGTTCCCGCAGTTCCGGATCCACGCGGTGCACGAGTTCGCCGTAGACGTCTTGGCTGTCGACGAGGATGTCGTAACCCGCCTCGAGGTAGCTCTCCTTCGACAGTTCGTACAGCAGCGGGCTGTCGCTCTTGACGTGCACGAGGCTGCCCGGCTTCAGGAATTTCTTGTACCGCTCGATGAAGATGCTCGACGTGATGCGCTTCGTGCCCTTTTCGTCCTTCGGTTGGGGATCGCTGAAGGTGATCCAAATCTCGTCCACTTCCCCCGGCGCAAAGAACCGATCGATGAACTCGATCCGCGTCCGCAAGAAGCCCACGTTCTTCAACTCCTCTTGGTTCGCCGTTTTCGCTCCACGCCAAAACCGGTGTCCCTTGATGTCCACGCCCACGAAATTCTTCTCCGGGTACTTCCGCGCCTGACCGATCGTGTACTCCCCTTTTCCGCAGCCGAGTTCGAGCACAATGGGGTGGTCGTTGCCGAACACGTCCTCGCGCCATTTGCCCTTGTGGACAAATTCCACCCCCTCCACCGCCGCTTGCAACGGGGGCTCAAAGACCCGCTCAAACGTGCGGTTCTCCAGCCACTTGACCAATTTTCCCTTTCCCATTTGTCGGCAAAATTACGGAACTTCAGGGCATGGAAACGACGAAGCGCACGGTGCTGTTCGCAGCGCTGGATTGGGGGCTCGGGCACGCGACGCGGTCGGCGTCGTTGATCCGCGCGGCAGTGGAGGACGGGCATCGGGTGCACGTGGCGTCGAGCGGGCCGGCGCTGGCGTGGCTGCGGGCGCGGTTTGCCGACGATGGGGTGACGTTCCATGAGAAGCCCGGGCGGGCCATCCGGTATGCGCGGGTGGGCACGGGGGTTCGGATTGCGCTGCAAATGCCGGGATTTTTAAGGAGCATCGGGGAGGAACGGCGGTGGACCGAGGGCTGTGTGCGCCACCACGGGGTGGACCGGGTGTTCAGTGACAACTGCTATGGGGTGGTGGCGGAGGGGGTGCCGAGTGTGTTGATGACGCACCAGGTGCATTTGCCGGTGCCGGGCGTGCTGCGGGCGGGGGCGCGGGCGTTTGTGCGGGGGCAGGCGGCGCGGTTTGGGGAGGTGTGGGTGCCGGATGGGGAGGGGGAGCGCGGCGAGGGGCGGTTGAGTGGCCGATTGGGCGGGCCGGCGTTGCATGGGCGGACGCGGTTCATCGGGGGGTTGAGCCATTTGCCCGCGGACGGTGGGGCGCGTTCGGAGTGGGCGATCGTGGGGGTGGTGAGCGGGCCGGAGCCGTTGCGGTCGGCGTTGGAGGCGGCGTACCGGGAGCGGTTTGCGGGGGCGTTGCGGGCGGGTGAGCGGGCGCTGATTGTGGCGGGGAGGCCGGGCGGCGGAGAGCGGGTGGATGGGGCCGTGACGACGTGGTATTCGCCGGATTCTGCGGCGTTGGCGGGCGCGTTGCAGGGGGCCGGGCGGGTGGTGTGCCGGAGCGGGTATTCGACGTTGATGGATTTGGCCCAAATCAGCGTCCGCGCCCACCTCATCCCCACCCCAGGCCAACCCGAACAGGAACTCCTCGCGGCCCATTTCGCCCGCGCCTTCGGCTGGTCCACCTCATCCCAACGCGCCTTCACCGCCGGCGCCCCCTTCCCCACCACCGGCCAACCGCTGCACCTGCCCGCCAACACCCAAGCCCTCGCCGCCCTGCGCGCTTGGCTCGCCGAAGAATGAACGACCTTCGCACCATGGACACCTCCTCCGACGAGCGGTACATGCGGCTCGCCCTTCAAGAAGCCGAACAAGCCGCTGCCCGCGACGAAGTCCCGGTCGGCGCCCTCATCGTCGCCCGCGACCGCATCGTCGGCCGCGGCCACAACCTCTGCGAGCAGCTGCACGACTTCACCGCCCACGCAGAAATGCAGGCCTTCACGGCCGCATCCGAATCGCTCGGCGGCAAGCACCTCGACCAGTGCACCCTCTACGTGACGCTCGAACCCTGCCCGATGTGCGCGGGCGCGGCGTTTTGGACCCGCATCGGCCGCATCGTCTACGGCGCCTCCGACGCGAAGCGCGGTTTCTCCCGCTGGAACGACCACACCGGACTCCTCCACCCGAAAACCGAAGTCGTCTCCGGCGTCCTCGAAGCCGAATGCAGCGCCCTGGTGAAAGAATTTTTCGCCCGGAAGCGCCGGCGCAAGGGCTGAGGCGTCGGGTTGGCTGACTACCTTTGGCCTCGCCATGCTCAACATCGACAAAGCCCTGCTCAAAGCCATCCGCGACCAGATTGAATCCGGCGCAGATCGTGAATTGCTGGTGCTGCTGTCGGACTTGCATGCCGCGGACCTCGCCGAAGTGCTGGACCACTTGAAGAAGGAGGAGGCGCATTATTTGTTCCGGCTGGTTCCGAAAGAGCTCAAGAGCGACGTGCTCATCGAGCTTGAGGAGGATGTGCGGTTGGAGCTGCTGACGAGCATGACCTCCGCGGAAATTGCGGGCGACGTCCTCGAAGGGCTCGATTCGGACGACGCCGCGGACGTCATGGCCGATCTGCCGGACGCGAAGGTGGAAGAGGTCATCGAATTGCTCGAAGACGACGAGCAGGCGAGCGACATCCGCGACCTGCTTTCCTATCCCGAAGGCACGGCGGGCGCCCTCATGGCGAAGGAACTCGTTCAGGTCCAATCCACGTGGACCGTGGCGCGCGCCATCCGAGAAATCCGTCGCCAAGCCGACGAGCTCGAGCACGTGTACACCATCTACGTGACCGACGGGGAGAACCGGTTGACGGGGCGGTTGAGCTTGAAGCACTTGCTCCTCAGCGCAGCCACCACACGCACGCTCGTCAGCGAGTTGCAGCAGGACAAGGAACTCATCAGCATCGGAGCAAACGAACCCGCTGAGCGCGTGACGAAGCTCATGGAACGCTACGACCTCGTGGCCTTGCCTGTGCTCGATGACGACGGTCGGCTCGTGGGCCGCATCACCATCGATGACGCCGTGGACGTCATCATCGAGGACGCCGAGCGGGATTACCAGCTTGCAAGCGGGATTTCGGAGGACGTGGAATCGCGGGATGACGTGTGGACCCTCACGCGGGCGCGGCTGCCTTGGCTCCTCATCGGACTTGCGGGCGGCATCGGCGGAGCTTACGTCATCGGGGCCTTTGAAATCGAGAAGAACCCCGGCATGGCGTTGTTCATTCCGCTCATTGCGGCCATGGGCGGCAACGTCGGGGTGCAATCGGCGGCCATCGTGGTGCAAGGGTTGGCGTCGAGCAACATCGACACTGGCGACATCTTCAGCCGCCTTTCGAAGGAGCTCGGCGTGGGCCTCATCAACGGGCTGATCTGCGCGGTGCTCATCCTCGGGGCGAGCGCGGCGCTGGGCTTCGGAACTTCACTCAGCATCACGGTCAGCCTCGCGCTCCTGTGCGTCATCATCTTCGCCGCTCTGTTCGGAACCTTCGTGCCGCTCATGCTTGATCGGTATGAAATCGACCCGGCTTTGGCTACCGGTCCGTTCATCACCACCGCCAACGACATCATCGGCCTGATGATTTACTTCGCAGTGGGCTCGGCGATTGCGGATTTGTTCTGAATGAAGGTTTACTTCCTCGAAACGGTGCATGAGCGGCTGGCTGAGCGGTTGACCGCGGCGGGCCACACGTGCGTGGAAGCGTTTGGCGTGCAGCGGGCGGATGTGCTTGCAGGCCAAATCGCCGACGCCCACGGCCTCGTCGTCCGTTCCCGCTTCCTGGTCGACGCCCCCCTCCTCGCGGCACTCCCGCAACTGCGCTTCATCGCCCGCAGCGGCTCCGGCCTCGAAAACATCGACCTGCCCACCGCAGCCGCGCGCAACGTCGCCGTCTTCAACTCCCCCGAAGGCAACCGCGTCGCCGTCGGCGAACACGCGCTGGGCATGCTCCTCGCCCTCCTGCACAAACTCCACGTCGCCGATCGCAGCGTGCGCGTGGGCGAGTGGCTCCGCGAGGCCCACCGCGGCCTGGAACTGAGCGGCCGCACCGTCGGCATCATCGGTTTCGGCCAAATGGGCTCCGCGTTCGCCCAACGCCTCCAAGGCTTCGAATGCCGCATCCTCGCCTACGACAAGTACCGAACGGACCTGCCCGCCGGCGTCGAACCCGTGGACGAACCCACCCTCTTGGCCCAATCCGACGTCATCAGCTTGCACCTTCCCCTGACGGAGGAGACCCGCACCCTGGTGTCACCGGAATGGCTCCAACGCCTCGGAAAGTCGCCCATCCTGATCAACACGTCGCGCGGCCCCATCGCCTCCACCGCCGCCATCGCCGAAGGGCTGCAACGCGGCTGGATTTCCGGCGCCGCGCTTGACGTGCTCGAAGAAGAAGGCCGCGACCTGCTCGGCCTCACAAACCGCTCTGCCGCTTTGGAACAATTGGCAGCCGACCCCCGCGTCATCCTCAGCCCGCACGTTGCTGGCTGGACCACCGAGAGCTACTTCAAGCTCAGCGAAGTGCTGGCCGACAAAGTCCTTGCCGCCTTTCCTCAACAAGCCCCATGAAAAAAGGCACCCGGTAGCCGGATGCCTTTTCAAATCGTGTCACGGGGAAATCACTCCTCTGAGCCCGTGCGTTCCCGGCTCGAAGCCGAGTACAGCACCTTCAGCGCCGACGCCTTCCGCAATTCCTGCTTGACGCCCGTCACAATTCCCATCTTCGTTTCCTTGTCCACCTTCAGCGAAACCCACATCTTCGACTGTTCCGCCTCCGCGAGCGTCAAGCGCTCCTTGGAGACCCAATCTTGGATGGCCGCCGTACCGCTGAACGCATCGTTCAACTGAATGACCGGCTCCGTTCCATAACGCTTATCCATCGGCGGGCCGATGTTCACGTAACGAATGAGGTGCTTCTTTTCGATTTTGTACAACTCGGAAGCTTCGGGACGAATGACCCGAACCTTTTCCTCTTCCGTTCGCAACACCGTTGCCACCATGAAGAAGAAGAGCAACATGAAAACGATGTCCGGCAAAGAGGCCGTTGAAATCGCCCCCATCCCTCGCTTGGTTCCTTTCTTAAACTTCCCCATGGCTCAGTAGTATGAAGATCCTTCGCGCGGCTCAGCTTCGGAGATCCGCTGGGGATAAACCAAACGCACGGCAGAGATTTTACTCAACAGTTCCAAGTTTTCCGAGTCGCGGTCGTACGCATCCTCGAGTTCCCGGTAAGTCTTGCCAAACTTCGCCACCGACAACTCGTCCCGCAGCTCATTGACCGCCGATTGCAGTTCGTTCTGCACTTGGAGGTAAATGTCGTATGACGTGTTGTTGTCGTTCTGCATGGAGATGAGGGCAGAACCCGGCAACTCCTTGTAGTCGCCACCGAAAAGCTCGATCGCTGTCAACTTTTCATTGAGGTGCTCGATGAGCTTTTGGTAGTTCCGCTTTTGGACGTCGGAAGCGCCCGCCATGAGGCCCTCGTATTGAGCCACTTGGGCGGCGAGCTCCGCGCGACGCACCCAAACCCGCTCAGGGAAGGCAGCATTCGTTTTGCCATTGGCCCCCGTGATGAACTCCACTTCCCGGTTCTTGCCGACCGTGTTCCGGCCGACGGGGTGCGGCATGATGCCATCGCCCGTCGCAACCAAAAAGTTCTTCGCTTGGTCCTTGAGCTGCCCGATGTCTACCAGCTCCCCTTCCACGAGCAATTGGTCGAGGAAGTTGACCTTCACGTTGAACACGTTTTGTTCTTTCACCGGCGGAACATCCACCATGTCTTCCGGAACAGGGGGCGGCAACTGGCGCTTGATCCCTTCATCCGAATCGATGGTGGTGGTCACCAACCAAAAGATGAGCAGCAGGAACGCAATGTCCGCCATGGAACCCGCGTTGATTTCAGCTAATTCTCGACGCGCCATGTTCCTGGATTATTTGAAGATGCGGCTCACCTCGGCCCACAAAATGGACGCGATGGAGATCAGCCCCAACAAGTAAACGTACCACAGACCGCCTCCGGCAAACCAGCTCTCCCCTTCGGTCACCGTGATGCCGCTGGCTTCGTAAGCCCGCAACACCGTGGAATCGGAAAGCTGATAGAAGCTCACGAGTCCCACGAGCACGAATCCGACGACCCCAATCAAGGTGCCAATTTTCTCGCGGAAACGCATGAGGAAAAATGCCAAACCGAAGAGCACGGCAGCCGCTCCCGCGACGATGCCCACTGCATAAATGATGTAGAAGAGCTGGTCGAGGTACTGTCCGTAGCTCTCATTGCCTTCTTGCCAAGTCTCTTCCGAAACGCTGTTCGACAGGATGACCCATGTCAAGGCAGCGCCTGCGACGATGATCGCAATCCGGAGGATGGACAGGCCGATGCGAAGTCCTTTATCTCCCATGATTGCGATGATTATCCTTTGAGGTTGCGCTTGTACAACAAATCAACGAAGTCCATGGAAGCCTCCTCCATGTCCAACACGATGCTGTCGATCTTCGACAGGATGTAGTTGTAGAAGATTTGAAGGATGATGGCCACGATCAAACCCGAGACCGTCGTGATCAAAGCCACCTTAATACCGCCTGCAACGATGGACGCGTTGATCGTGTTCGCCTCCGCAATTTTATCGAAGGCCGAGATCATCCCGATGACCGTACCCATGAAACCCAACATCGGGGCCAGGGCGATGAAGAGGGAGATCCAGCTCAAGCCGCGCTCCAACTTCGACATCTCCACAGAACCGTAGTCCTCGATGGCCTTCGCCACTTCTTCGTAGCTGCCGCTGCTGCGGTCGAGGCCTTGGTAGAAGATGGACGCGACCGGACCGCTCGTATTGCGGCACACTTCTTTCGCAGCGTTCTCACCGCCCTTGCCCAAGGCATCCTCGATTTTCTTGAGGAGTTTCGAGTTGTTCGTGGTCGCCATGTTCAAGTAAATGATGCGCTCGATGCTCAAGGCCAAACCCAAGATCAAGCAAATCAACACGAACGCCATGAACGTCGCGCCACCTTCGATGAAGTAACGCTTCACCGTTTGGTGAAAGCTCAACACCTCCTTCTTCTCTTCGACTGGCGCAGCGGCTTCGGGAGCGGGAGCAGCGGGAGCGGCCATGGCCGTCGTGTCCTCTGCGGCGGTGGTGGTGTCAACGGCAGCTTGTTCCGTCGTTTCGGTCGTGGCATCCTGTGCAAATGCGGCGGCCGGAGTTCCGGTCCAAATCAGCCCTGCAATGGCAAAGAGGGCGAACAACTTCTTCATGAGAATCAGGTTGATGGTGTGTTTCGTTCCTTGTAATCTGCGCTGAACGGATTCAGTCCAAATCCAATTCAACGGGTGCAAATGTAGGACGGGCAATCGTTTCTACAAACTTTCACAGGTTAAACCTCAATCGGCGGTTATGAACGCTCCATCAACAAGGAGGCGATGTGCCGTTGCGCGGCTTCGAGCGCATCGAGCGGCAGGGCGCACGCGCCGGAAATGCAGGGATAGATGCGCAATTCCGGGTGGTACCGGTGGGCCGTGAGGGGCACGTCGTCCGCGGGGTAAGGGAGCGGAACGACCATGCCGAAAGTCCCGACCGACCTGCGCAACGCGGGGAGTGCGGCGGCGATTTCGGAAGCGCTGCCGGTGACGACCAGTTCGATGAAGGGGGAATGGATTTGGCCTGCGACTTCCGCCCACTTGCACGCGGACGGCAACTCCTCGAAACCCGCAGCCGCCGCGGACACCAGGGCTTGCGCTCGCTCCAGCCACGCCGGCTCACCGAAGATCGCGCCCAACGCGTGCAAATTGCCCGCCATGACGGCATTCGCGCTCGGTAAGACGTCGTCCACGCGGTCGAAGCGTTCGGCGAAGGCCGTGTCGGACGGCGGGGCGAACCGGAACAGTGGGGTGCGGGCGTCGCTGAATTCGGTTAGGACGTGGCGGGTCCACCGCGCGGCGAGGTGCGCCCAATCGGGATCGCCCGTGGCGAGGTAGGCCTCGAGGGACGCGGCGATGGAGGCCGCGTGGTCTTCGAGCGTTCCGGCGATGCGGCAATTGCCCGCTTGCCAAACCCGGTACAGGCCTTCGCCGCGGGCCATCCCTTCGGCGAGGAACGTGCACGCGGCGAGGCCGCGGTCGGTCCACTCGGGGCGGTCCCAGGCCGCTCCAGCCTTCAGGAGGCCCCAGGCCATCCAAGCGGTGTGGGCGGCCACGACCTTTTCATCGCGCAACGGCGGGCGGCGCGTGGCGAGGCGGGCGGCGTGCACCGCGTCGAGCATGGCCGGCACGCCCGGCGCCACGCCTTCCGCACGGACAGGCCGCATCGGAACGAAGGCGCCGGCGGCGAACTCGTCGACCCGGGCACGTTCCGTCCAATCGAAGTGCTGCATCGCCGCATCGAAGTTGGGACCCTTCAACGCCTCGGCGCACTCGGCGGCCGTCCACCAATAGAACCGCCCCTCCTGCCCTTCGCTGTCCGCGTCCCAGGCCGTGTAAAAGCCGCCCCCGGGCGCATCGAAGTCACGGCACACCCCGTCGACGAGCCGGGTGGCGGCGAGGGTGAGCTCGTCGCGTTCGGCCTCCGTCAGACCGGGAATGTCCAAGGAAGCGGCGAGCCAGGCCAGCATCGGCCCTTGGTCGCTCAGCATCTTTTCGAAGTGCGGGATGCGCCAGGCTTCGTCAACCGCGTACCGCTCGAAGCCGCCGCCCGCGTGGTCGTGCAGGCCGCCTCGGACGACGCCGAGGATGGAACGGCGGGCGTGGGCGGCGCAGTCGGGGTCGCGTGGGCCTTGGGTGGCGAGCCAGCGCCCTTGCACCGGCATCGGGAATTTCGGCGCCCCGGCGTTACCGCCGTGGAGGAGGTCCCAATGCGGTTTCCAAGCGGCGAGACCGGCGGCGATGGCGGCCGGCCATTTGGCCCGCTCTTCGCCTGCCTCCGAAGGTGCCTCCACCGCGTGCACCCCCGCCGCCAAACGCTCCGCATACGCCTCCACCGCCGAGCGATCCGACCGCCACAAGCGCACCAGCTCCATCAAACTCGCCTCCCACTGCTCGCGCTGCACATACGTCGCCCCCCAAACCGGTCGCCCATCCGGCAAGCACACCACATTCAATGGCCACCCGCCGCTCCGCGTCATCAACTGCACCGCCGTCATGTAAATGCCGTCCACCTCCGGGTGCTCCTCCCGATCGACCTTCACGCTCACGAAATGCGCGTTCATCACATCCGCCGCCCCCGCATCCTCGAACACCTCCCGTTCCATCACGTGGCACCAATGGCACGCGCTGTAACCGACGCTCACCACCACCAACTGCTGCCGCTCGCGTGCTGCCTGCCACGCCTCCTCCCCCCAAGGCCGCCAGTGCACGGGATTTTCCGCGTGCTGCAGCAAATAAGGACTCGATTCGTTCCGCAAAAGGTTCATCCGTGCGAAGGTACAAGCGAACTTTGCCGCATGACTCCTCGCCCCCCTCGTTGGAAATTCGCCGTGGTGGTTTGGCTGGCGATTTACCCGCTGGTCACGCTGTTCTTCGGCCTGTTCGGCGGCCAAATCATGGCCATCGAACCCCTGCCCTTGCGCACCCTCGTCATCACCCTCGTGCTGGTGCCGCTCATGGTGTTTGGCCTGATTCCGTTGCTCCAGCGGCTGCTGCGGAATTGGCTGTCCAAATGAGCTTTAGCCCAGCGCCATCGGCACCTCCATCAACAGGATTTCCGCTCCCTCCGAGCGGGCCTTGAGGTCCAGCGCATTCACCGCCCACACCCCCATGCCATCGCGCGGGCCGAGCTCGGCCCCATTCATCGTCCATTCCCCGGAAATGACAAAGGCGTACACGCCATTCGTCTCCGGCCGGTGCAGCGCGTGCCGCACCTCCACGCCATCATCGAAGCGGCCCAGGTGCCACCAAGCATCCTGGTGCACCCAAACGCCCGCATCGTCCGGGCTCGGCGACAAGATCTGCTGCAACCGGTTGTGGCGTGCGGCGGGATCCAGCGCCTGCTGGTCGTAACGCGGTTCGACGTCCCGCACCTTCGGAAACATCCAGATTTGCAGGAACTTGACCGGCGCATCGGGGTTCTTGTTGAACTCACTGTGCGTGATGCCTTTTCCGGCGCTCATCACCTGCACTTCCCCGTGCCGAATGACCGCTACGTTGCCCATGCTGTCCCGGTGCTCCAGGTCCCCTTCCAGCGGAATGCTCACGATTTCCATGTTGTCGTGCGGGTGGGTACCAAACCCTCGCCCCGCCTCCACGTGATCGTCATTCAACACGCGCAACGCTCCGAAATGCATCCGCTCCGGGTGGTAGTAGTTCGCGAAACTGAAGGTGTGGCGGCTGTCCAGCCATCCGTGGTTCGCCCGTCCGCGCGTAGCGGCTCGGTGGATCACCGTGTTTT
>CAYMHW010000023.1:0-1972 GCA_964390365.1 uncultured Comamonadaceae bacterium
ATCCAGCCACCACGAACCGCCACTCAGCTCCGCATCCCCCGACCACGTCCCGCCTTCCGGCACGGCCACCAGTTCCACCGGATCCGAAGCACAGAGCGACGCCGGCAATTCCGTGAGCAACGTCACTTCCTCCACGCCGACCTCCCAACTGAACGCCGTCACCGCCCCCGTCGAATCCTCGGTCGCCACCAACGTCACGGTCGCAGGTCCCTCCGGACACACCACAATCCCCGCCGAATCCGGCGTGTCCACCACCGTGCCCCCCGCCGTCATCGTCCACACCCAACTCGCCCCGAAGCACCCCGTCGGCGCCCACCACAACGTGTCGCACGCCCCCTCGCACACCTCCGAAACCGGATCCAGCCACGCCCCACTCGCGGCGCAATCGGCCCCGAGCACCCCACCCGTCACCTCGAACACGTGCGTCGAATCGCACGCATCCGTCAACCCCAGTCCCCACGTCACGTCCCACGTGCAATTCGCTTCGAGCGGCCCGTCCACGAACGGCAGGAAGAACCCCGTCGCGCTGTCGCCTTCGCACACCGGTTCGGCCGCCCCGACCGCGATGCCGCCCGCAACCACAACCGAGTCCGGCACGAAGGCCGCGCACGGCACCGGGGGGTCGATGTGCCACGTCAGCCCCAAGTCCCCACAAACCGGTTCGTCCGCCGTCAACGCAGGGGCCGTCGGCGCAGGCGCATCCCCTTCCCAAAGGAGCAGGAACCCGCAATAATTCACGCTCACGTCGCTCTGGAAGATGAAGGTCGCGAGGCCGGACGTGGCCAGGAGGGGGTCGGGGGTGTAGTCGATGCCGGTGATTTGGCCCAGCAGCACGCCCGTCGCAGGCGGCCCATCGTACACTTCCAGCACGTCAAACGGGCTTTCCAAGCACACGTCCGACAAAAACGTGATGTTGATCGGCACGCCCAAATCCACCGTGAACACGAAAAACTCCTCGCCGCTGTAATTGTCGCCCGCGCCGCCCGTGTCCGTCAAAATGCCCGTGCACTCCGTCGAACTCCCATCCGCCACGGTGAACTCCTCCTGCGCGTGCGCCCCGAGCCACCCGAACATCAGCACCGCCCAAATCCACCTCATTGCACGGTGTCTTGAATGGTGATGGTGCCCGTGACCACGGACGGCGAGCGATTCCCTGCCCGGTCTTCGATGAAAAACGTGAGCGTGGTGGTTTCAACCGGCCCCTCTTCGATCAAGAACAGCGGCGGCACTTGCACCACGAGGTCCCCGGAAATGTCCAATTCCAGGTAGCCGCCGTTGGGGTCAGCCGGCGTCATCGGCGGCAGGTGAAACCCGTCATCGGCGTTGAGCCGCGCGTCGCGCATCCACAAGCTGTACGCATCCGGATCGGGTTCCCCGATGTCGCCTTGGGCATCGCGGTAATGCAGCACCACCTCGACGGGTTGGGCGTGCGCGGTCACGGTCGTCGGTGAAACGCTGACCAGACTGAGTTCCGGCGCCTCTGGCGCCACGGTTTCCTTGCAAGCAAGCAAGACCAACAGGGCAGGCCACCACCTCATGGGACGTACAGGGAATAAAGGGGGAAGAAATAAGGTTGGGCCCCCGCAGCGGGTACCTCCAGCGTGTTCACACCGTCGCTGATGTCAAGCCGCAGGTAGAACGTGGATCCGGAGGCGGCTCCGGACAAATCCACCATCACCCGATGCCCGTACGTGCTCATGCCGCCGGCAAAATCAGCCGCCTCAAACGTCAAGGGGGAGTCGGCGGCGGCGGGCATCGCGAGGTCGAGGTCCGCGAGCGTTTCCGCCATCCGCAACCCGACCTGCAAGTCCTCCACGGCCGTCGAATCGTCGCTCACGGCGAACCACAAGTCGATGGGCGCGGCTTCGACCACGAGCCGGTAATTCGCATCGGGATCGCGGTAGTACGGGTCTTGCAAGGTGCCCGCTGGGAAGCCGCCGAAGCCGCTGACTTGCGGCGCGAGGTTGGCCGC
>CAYMHW010000023.1:2072-9729 GCA_964390365.1 uncultured Comamonadaceae bacterium
GGGTGGTTCACCAGCGAATTGTAGGCCGAACCCACCGTGCTGAAATGCGGCTCAAACGTCCCGTCGTGGCACCCCGAGTTCGCACACGTCGGCTGGAACACCTTCTCGTGCAGCCAGACGAAGGATCCCTCCACCAAAGGCGACTCCCCGTCGATGATGCCCACCACCGGTCCCGCCTCGTCGTATGGGTTTTCCGGCGGCTCCGGCTTGCAGCCCAGCGCGAAAACGACCAGCAAAGCGACGAAGCTCCTCATAGCTGTTCGAGCAGGCTTTGGGTCCCCGGCGCGAGCATCCCTGCGCTCAGGACCTCCGGTTTCACGCCCAACAAGTCCGCCACCGTCAGCATCGTGTCGCTGACCAGCCCCACCGGATTGCCTTCGCTCCCGACCGAATGGTTCGCCGGAATGTCCGGCCCCACGAGCTGCGTCCAAACCCGCATCGAGTTCGCGTCGCTGTGGTCGTACGCCCGCCATTCGTTCGAGTCGATGATGTTGTTCGGGTTGAGGTTGCGCCCGCATTCCGGGGTGGTCAGCAGGGTCGTGGTGCCCGCCATGCCCGGGATGTTGGTTTGGATTTCGTTCCACAGGTAGCCCACGGCGTGGTCCGCCCGGTGAAGCGCGCCGAGGTAGCCGCTGAAGTTCGAGTGGCATTGGTCCACCGCCCCGAGGTTGACCATCAGGAAGTTGGGCTTGAACCACTTGAGCACTTCCACGGCGAACGCCACCGTCAGCAGGTCGCCGTTGTCGGTGACCGGGGGGAGGGGCAGGGTGCCGTTTTCGACCTTTTCGTACATCGCTTCCATGAAGGCTTTGATGTCCTCGCGTTCTTCCTGGCTGTTGCCGAGCCCGCCCGCGCCTTGTTGGCCGAGCAGCGATTGGAATTGGAGGTCGAGGAACGTCCGCAGCCGGTTCATGGGCGCGAGCTCGTATTCGGGGTGGTAGATTTTTGCGTCGGCGAGGTAGGTTTGGCCTGCGCTGCCGAAGGTCACGGTGGGCGCGAAGAAGTTGCCGCCGTAGTTCGCGCCGTAGTCGGGGTGGGCGCTGTGGGTGAGCAAGGGGGTGGATCCGCCGATGCCATTGCCTACGAACCAAACATCCGTCGCCCCATACCCGCCATGCCGCCGCAAGTACTCAAAAATCGTCGGGTTCACCGGGCGCTGCTTCAGCCCCTGCGTCGTCACGGTGCTCCCTTGCACCAGCGAGTTCAGTCCGCCATAATGGCCCGCACTCAGCGCCTGCACTTCCCGGAAGACCGTGCCCTGCTGGTCGAGCGGGGTGTCGAGGATGGCCGGAATCGGCGTGTTCCCGTTGTTGCCGGTGCCGAAGACGATCTTCGCCACGGGCGACTCGCCGCTCAGCATGTTGAACAGGATGTTCCCCGGATAGGGCTCGCCTTGGCTGTCCTCCACGTACCGCTGCAAAATCGATTCCTGCTGCCGCACCCCGCCCGCAAAGGCCACCATCACCACGTGCTCGCTCGACCGCATGCCCGTCGGAGCGAACAGCCGCCCGCTCGGCAAGATGTACGGCGCCACCGCCAATCCGGCCGCGCCCAGCCCCGCCTTTTTCAGGAACTCCCGGCGGTTCACGTTGCTCGTTCCTCCCATCTCAGTAGTATTGGTATTCTTCAGAAAGGCCAAACGCCAAATACACCAACTCCGGCGTCAACTCCGGATTCTCTTCCAAGAACCCCCGCATGAACGTCCGCTCCGCGGTGGTCGGCTGCCGCACAAAAAACCGGATGTACGTCTCTTCGATGAAGGCATCCGGGTTCGCGTGCATTTCCGCCGCCGAGGGCAAAATCACGCCCTCCTCGTTGAAGAAGTTGCTCAAGATGACTTCGCGGGCCACGTCCTGGTCGCCGATGGATTCGAAGACTTCGGCGATGTCGAACTGGTCGTTGGCGGGGAGGCCGGTTTGGAACAGGTTGGTGTAGACGATCGACACCCACTGCTCGGGGGATTTGGCCCGATCCTTCCCCGCGCTCGCCGCCTCCACCCCATAATCCTCGAGGACGTAATGCGCCTCCGTCGGCCGCTCGCACGCTGCCAACGCAACGACCGCCACGGCGGCCCACAGCTTAATCGAACCCTGCATATTCATCGGTTTTCATGATGGTGGTGTACACGCGCGCCAAATCCAATTCCACGCCCAACGCCGCCAACCCCTCGACCAACTCCGCGTCCGACGGCTCCCGGCTCAGGAGCGAACGGTAGGCCCACCGGACCGTCCCTTCGTCCCATTCCGCATTGGAAGTCAGCACACTCAAGTAACTCGGTTTGTCCGCAATCGGTTGCCCCATCAGGCTGCTCCCGAGGTTCGACTCGATGGCGGGGTAGGCCGCCTCGAATTCTGCCGCCGTCGGGAACCGCTGGAAAAAGTCATCGAACGTCGCGTTGATGAAGTTGAAGGAGTTCATGTTGATTTGGTCATACACGGCGTTGTAGGCCAAACGCCACGTCGCCTCCCGCAAGTCAATCGAGTCCATCGGCAACTGCGTCCGGATGAGCATCACGTTCTCCAGCCGCTGCGCCCGTTCCGTGTTGAGCGCATAGCCGAGCAAATCCCCACCCAGCGAGTCGTTGTACGCGGCGAACAAGAAATTCCCGCGGTACTGCTCGATGATGGCCTCCGACGCCCCGTCGATGAACCGGGCCTTCAAATCGCTGTACAGCTTGTCGAAATACGCGCCCCGAAACGTGGTGCCCATCGTTGGCGCGCTCCCCCGCAGCAGCGAGTCGAGCACGGCCTGCCGCGCCTCCTTCGCGAGCCCCTCCGCCTCAAGGAACGCCACGGCCTCGTCCATCTCCACGTCCGTCGGCTCGCGGCCGATGCCGTCGATGTACGCGCGGTTCACGTAGTTGCTCACGAGCACGGTGGGCGTGCCCGAGTAGCCCGGAATCGGGTTGTCCTCGAAGGTGAACACTTCGGGCTTGCACCCCGCGCTGAGCAGCAAGGCGCTGATACCAAATGCAAACAGGCGGTTCGTCATCGAAGGAAAGTTACGCAATCCTTCGACTGGTGCAACCGCTCCCGGTCCGGTCAGAGCAGGCCTTGGATGATGGCTTCGACGCTTTGGCCTTCCGCTTCGGCCTTGTAGTTCCGAACGATGCGGTGGCGCAGGATCGGCGTGGCCACGGCCTTCACGTCCTCGATGTCCGGGCTGTACTTGCCGTTCAACGCGGCGTTGACCTTCGCGCCCACGATGAGGTACTGCGACGCCCGCGGCCCAGCTCCCCACGAGAGGAAGCGGTTGACGGTGTCGGTGGCGCGCTCGCGGCCGGGACGCGTCTTCGCCACGAGGCCGACGGCGTACTCCAGCACGTTATCGGCCACGGGCATGCGGCGGATGAGCTGCTGGAAGAACGCGATTTCCTCGCCGGTCACGACGGGATTTACGGTGGTCGAAGCGTCCGTGGTCGTGGCGCGCACGACGTTCAGTTCTTCCTCGTAGGTCGGGTAGTCGACCCAGGTGTTGAACATGAAGCGGTCGAGCTGGGCTTCCGGCAGGGGGTAGGTGCCTTCCTGCTCGATCGGGTTCTGCGTGGCGAGCACGAAGAAGGGGGCGGGCAGGGTGTAGGTGTGACCGGCGGCCGTCACCTTGCGTTCCTGCATCGCTTCGAGCAGCGCGGATTGCGTCTTCGGCGGCGTCCGGTTGATCTCGTCAGCGAGCACGATGTTCGCGAACAGCGGACCCTTCACGAACTTAAATTGGCGGCTTTCGTCGAGGATTTCCGAGCCGACGATGTCGCTCGGCATCAGGTCCGGCGTGAACTGGATGCGGCTGAAATCGAGGCCGAGGGCTTGCGCGATGGTGTTGACGAGCAGGGTTTTGGCCAAACCCGGAACGCCCACCAACAGCACGTGTCCCCCCGCAAAAATCGCGGTCACGACCTCCCGAATCACCTGCTCCTGACCGACCATCACCTTGCCCACCTCCGCGAGCAGCGCCGCGTGCTTGGCCTTCAGCGCGTCCAGCGCCTCCTTATCCGATGCATACTTCATGTTCTCAAATTTAGCGCGCTTCAGCGGTTCCACGGCAGGAATTGCCCCAACTTCCTCAGCGGTTTCATCCACGGGGTCCACGGGGGCATGCGCAGCCCGTTGAGCCGCCACGCGGCGCGGTCTTCGCGGTTCGCCCGCAGCCGGTTGCGCCAACTCGCGTTGCTCACGCCGCCCACTTGCATCCGCACGAGCACTTCGGGCACGTAGCCGAGCGTCAGGCCTTCGCGGTGGATGAACCGGAGCATGAGTTCGTAGTCGGCGGCGCTGCGGAGGTCGGTGCGGAATCCGCCCCATTGCTCGAACGCGCGGCGGCGTGCAAAAAACGTGGGGTGCGGGGGCATCCAGCCGCGCCGAAAAGCGCCCTGCACGTAGGTGCCGCTGATCCACCGCCGCATCACCCGCTCGCCGTCCACGTACACGAGGTCCCCGTAGACGCCGTCCACTCCTTGGGCAAAGGCCGCTGCGACGCGCTCGAGCACGCGCTCGTCGGCGTACACGTCGTCGCTGTTCAGGAACGCGACGGCATCCCCGGTGGCCGCTCGCCAACCCTTGTTCATCGCGTCGTACAGCCCCTGGTCAGGCTCCGAAATGATGCGGTCGATGCGGTCGCGCCACGGCTCCAGGACCTGCAGCGTGCCATCGGTGGACGCGCCGTCCACCACGATGTATTCCAGTTCGAAGCCGTTCTGCCGTTGCCCCACCACGGATTCCACCGCTGCTGCGATGGTCGCTTCCGCGTTGTACGCCACCGTGACGACCGAGAGCTTCATCAGTTGTTCGCTGAAATGCCGCTCCAGTCGTGCTCCGTGGGACACGTCGCGAACGGCGGGTCGATGCGCACGTAGGTTTCCGAGATGTGGCTGCGCAACCAAGCGTTCATCTTTTGCGCGCGCAGCTCCGCTTCCACTTGGGCTTGGAACAACCCGAAATCGTCCTTCGGGTTCGCGCGGTGCGCCGGGTAACGCCGGTCCATCCGGAACATCGCCCAGTACCCGTTGTCGTCCTCGTCCACGAGCAGGATGGGCTCCGACCACGCGCCCTCCTTGAGGTTGTCGAGCAGGAAGAACACGTTGGGATCGATCTCGTCCACCCCAAACCGCGTCGACCCATCCCGCGGATTCACGACTTGGCCGCGCTGGTTCTTCGATTCCTCCCGCGTCGAAAAGCGTTGCGCCGCTTCCGCAAACTCCCACATGCCGCGGTCGAGTTGCGCTGCCAACGTATCGATTTCGGCCTCGAGGCCATCGAGCGCCGCCGGATCGACCTTCGGCGACATCAGCACGTGGCACGCGCTGAAGACCTCGCCCCGGCGCTCGGTCGGCTTCACGAAGTGGTACCCAAAATCGGATGAAAACACCGGCGACAACTCCCCGATGGGCGTGTCGAACACCGCCGCCTCGAACTCCGGCACAAACTCCCCCCGGCGTATCCCCTCGTAGCACCCGCCCTTGTACTTTGACCCCGGATCCTCGGAGTGGCGCATCGCGGCGAGCGTCATGGACAGCTTGCCCTGTTCGACGAGCGTCCGGATCGAATCGAGTGCGCCGCGCGTTTCGCTGCGCTGCACTTCGGTGATGGCGGGTTGCAGCACGATTTCGCTGTAGCTCAGCGCTTCCGGAATCAGCGGCAGGCTGTCGGGCGGCGTATCCGCGTAAGCTTGCTGCACTTCGGCGGGCGTCGCGCGCACTTGTTGGTCGATGCTGCCTTGCATCCGCGAGGCGAGCAGCTGTTCCCGCAGGGGGTCGGCGAATTCCGCTTTCCACTGGGCGACGCTGCGTCCGTACTCGCTTTCAAAGGCTTCGAGGCTCCCGAATTGCCGGATGTAATAGGCCAAACGCCGATCCAGCTCATCCATCACTTCCGCTTCCGACACTTCCAAGCTGTCCAACTTCGCGTTGTGGACGAGCAGTTTTTGGAACAGCAGGTCTTCGAGCAGCCGGCACTCGGCCTCGCGGTCCACTTGCATGCCCTGCGCCCGCGCGCTGAAGGCCTGCGCCTCCACGTCGGACTGCAGCACAAACTCGTCACCGACCACCGCCACCACGGCGTCGAGCACCTGAAAATCCGTGCTGTCGAGGGTGGCCAGCGCGGGCAGCGAGGCGGACACGGCGCCCACGACGAGGAGGGCGCGCATGGAGGAACGAAAGGCTTTCACGGGCACGAAGATACACCGCACCTTCCGCATGGGGATGTGAATTAAGGCAAAGGCGGCTCCGACCTCAAAATGGCGCCTTCGGTGTGCGCTTTTTGCAGGAGGCGCTCTTGCAACGTGGCCAAGAGTTCCGTACGGCGGGCGTGGAGGATGAGCTCTTCGATGCGCTCGCGAACGAGTTCGAAGGGGGCGGGGGCGTCCTTGAGGGAGTGCTCGAGGAATTGGAGCCAGTACAGGCGTCCGTCTTGCTCGAATGCGATGAGGCGGCGGTCGGCGATTTGGCGTTCCGGCCGGTAGAGCTGCAGGGGAACTTCCTGGATGAGGTCGTCGAGGAGCCACCAAATTTCCGGGTCGATGCTGTAGACCGCACCGTTTTCCACACACCAGGCCTCGAGCACCGCCACTTGGGATGTGTCCATGGAGAGGAACAGGTTTTGGACCGAGGCCAAATTCCGCCCGTCCGCCGGCAAGTGCAAAAACCGCGCGCGCACCACGTAATCGTTCACGGGAAACAGCGCGGACTGCGCCTCGTAAAACGCACGCGCCTCCGCTTCCGTCACCTCGGCGTTCAGGCGCTCCGCCACATACCGCTCCTCAAAGCGGTGGCGCACGAGCGCGTTCCGGTACGCCTCAAGCTCTTCGCTGAAGTCCAAATCCTCGGCCTGCAATTCCTGCTCGGCCCGGTGCAGCATGACCTGCTCGTGGATCCACCCCTCCATGAGGCGCGTGGCGAGGGCGGTGCTGTCCTCGGCGTCGAGGTCGTCCGGGATTTGGGCTTCGAGGGTGGCCCAGCTGAGGACGCGATCGTAGGCTCGAGCGGCCACCAGGGCGTCGTCCTGCGATTCGCCCGCCCAGCCGCCGCAGCCGAGCAGCCCCGCGCCGCCGAACAGCCCGAGCAGGAGGTGCGCCGGTTTCACGGTCAGTCCGCCAACGAATGGAGCACCTCCTCGTTCACCGCGATGGCGTACTTCGCCCGCAGCTCCGCGATCCAGCGCGCCTCGAGTTCGTCCTGGTAGGCCGCAATGGCGGCTCCGCGGCACGCTTCGAGCGGCTTCGGCTCCGGGCCGCGCACGCTGACCACGTCCACCACCACCGTCGCGCCGTCGCCCGCTGGGAATTCCAGCACCGTCGGGCCGCTCACCGCTGCCGCGAACACGCTGTCCGCCCAGTGGTTCTCGCCCGCCTCAAACGTTCCGAACTCCATGCGGAGCGCCAACGCGTTCTCCTCCAACCATTTCGCATTGGCGTCCGCCATTTCCTCGCGGCTGCCACGCCCCTTCTTCAGGGCCTTGCGCACCGTCTTCACCACGTCGTCGCTCGCGCAGGTGTAGACGCCGATTTCCATCCGCGGTCCCCACATGAACCGGTCCGCGTTGTCCGCATGGAAGGCTTCGAGGCCCGCGGTGTCGCGCACCGCCTTGGACCACACTTCCTGGTCGGTCAATTCAAAGAGCAGGATGCCGTCGTGGTATTCCTCCACGAGGAGCCGGAAGTCGTCGTG
>CAYMHW010000023.1:9829-17557 GCA_964390365.1 uncultured Comamonadaceae bacterium
ACGCGGGCTGCGGCGCGGATGAGTTGGCCGATTTCCTTGTCGGACGCGGTGTAGCTGTATTCGGCCTTGAGCTTGGCCAAAAACGAATCGCGCGTGCGCTCCGCCCGCGAATCCCGGCTGATCTTCTTCTCGAGTTCGCGCTTCGATTCCTCGAAAGTGGGCAGGCCGCGCGCGTCGAGGCGCTTGACGATGTGCCACCCGTATTCCGTCTGGAACGGTGCGGAAATCGCGCCGTTTGCCGCGAGGCCGAAGGCCGCGTCCTCGAACGCTTCGACCATCTTGCCGGTGCCAAACCAAGGCAGTTCCCCGCCCTTGCTGGCCGACGAGACGTCCTCGCTGTACTTCATCGCCATCTCGTTCCAATCCGCGCCCTCCTCGAGCATGCGGTGGATTTCTTCGATGCGGCGGCGGGCTTGCGTCACGGCTCCGGGGTCCTTGTCTTGCGGCGTGCGGATCATGATGTGGGCGGCCTGCACCTCCCCGCGGGCGTCGCGGCGTCCCGTCACTTCGAGGATGTGGTAGCCGTACCGGGTGCGGATGATGGGGCTGAGTTCGCCGACGGGCGTGGTGTAGGCGGCGCTTTCAAACGGGTAAACCATTTGGAATGCGGTGAACCAGCCGAGGTCGCCGCCGTTTTCCACGGCGCTGGGGTCGTCGGAGCCGCCCTTCGACCGGGCGACCGACACGAAGTCCGCGCCGTCGGCGATGCGGTCGCGCAGGACCTTGATGCGGCGGTACGCGTTCGCGGTGTCCGCTGGGCTGGCGTTTTCGTCGCACGAGATGAGGATGTGCCGCGCGCGCACTTCAGTTTGTTTCCGGTCGAACGCTTCTTGGACCAAACCATCCAGCACCTCCGTGTCCGTCAAATACGGACGGGCCAACTGCTTCCGGTACCCGTCCAACTCGCGCTGGAACGTGGCGGACGTGTCCATGCCGCGCGCTTCCGCCTCGAGGACCTTGAGCTTGAAGTTGATGAACAGTTCCATGTATTCGTCGAGGCTCTCCTCGGTGACGGCCGCGTCGCGGTTGTTCTTGAGGAAGATGTGCTCGAAGTCGGAAGCGGAGACGGATTCGTTGCCTACGGTGAGTACGGTTTGGCCTTGAGCCCAGCCGATTGCACACCCCATCCACGCGCCCAATGCCAGGGCAGCAGCTCGAAAAGTCATGTTCTTCATCGCAATTCTAACAGGTGAATCCGCCCAAGCGGGCGGAAAATCGTCGCAAAATTAATCAGGTGAAACCAACCGAAACGTTAGCGAATGCTATAATTCGGGGCTTCGCGGGTGATCATCACGTCGTGCGGGTGGCTCTCCTTGATGCCCGCGTTGGTGATGCGGACGAACTGGGCTTGTTGGAGGGCGGGGATGTCGGCCGCGCCGCAGTAGCCCATGCCGGCGCGGAGGCCGCCGATGATTTGGTACATGACCTCTTGGACGGTGCCTTTGTAGGGCACGCGGCCGGAGATGCCCTCGGGCACGAGCTTCTTGATGTCGTCCTCGGCGTCTTGGAAGTAGCGGTCCTTCGAGCCCTTCTGCATGGCCTCCATGGAGCCCATGCCTCGGTACGCCTTGAACCGGCGGCCTTCGTAGATGATGGTTTCGCCAGGGCTTTCTTCGGTGCCCGCGAGCATGGAGCCGATCATGACGGTGTTGCCGCCGCCAGCGATGGCCTTGACGATGTCGCCTGTGAACCGGATGCCGCCGTCCGCGATGACCGGAACGCCTGTGCCCTTGAGGGCTTCAGCCACGTCCATGACCGCTTTCAGCTGGGGCACGCCCACGCCCGCGATGATGCGGGTGGTGCAGATGGAGCCCGGGCCGATGCCGACTTTCACGGCGTCCGCTCCCGCTTCGACGAGGGCCTTGGCGGCCGCGGCGGTGGCGATGTTGCCGCACACCACGTCCACGGAGGGGAAGGCGGCCTTGACTTGGGCGAGCACTCGGAGCACGCCCTGGCTGTGTCCGTGGGCCGTGTCGATGATGACGGCGTCCACGCCAGCAGCGACGAGCGCTTCCGCCCGTTCCATGGTGTCGTGCGTCACGCCGAGCGCGGCGGCCACGCGCAAGCGGCCGTATTGGTCCTTGCAGGAGTTCGGGAACTCGCTGAGTTTGATGATGTCGCGGTAGGTGATGAGGCCGACGAGCAGGCCGTTGCCATCGACCACCGGCAGCTTCTCGATGCGGTGCTCGCGCAGGATTTGTTCTGCTCCGGCCAAATCCCCACCATCCTCCGTCACGATCAACCCCTCTTTCGTCATCACTTCCGCGATGGGCCGCTT
The DNA here is from genome assembly GCA_964390365.1 of uncultured Comamonadaceae bacterium. Classification (GTDB taxonomy): domain Bacteria; phylum Bacteroidota; class Bacteroidia; order Flavobacteriales_D; family Sanyastnellaceae; genus JALQTD01. Next base: position 12,108 of record CAYMHW010000023.1, read on the forward strand.
CGCGTCCTTCTCAAACCGCAAATCCCGGTTCGTCACGATGCCGGCCAAACGGCCTTGCCCATCCACCACGGGGATGCCGCCGATGCGGTGCTCCTTCATGATGGTGAGCGCGTCGCCCACCAACGCGTCTTCACGCAACGTGACGGGGTCTTGGATCATGCCGTTTTCCGAACGCTTCACCCGGCGCACTTCGGCGGCCTGTTGGGCGATGGTCATGTTCTTGTGGATGACCCCGATGCCGCCCTGACGGGCCATGGCGATGGCCATTGCGCTGCCGGTCACCGTGTCCATCGCCGCCGAAATCACCGGCGTCTTCAGTTCAATGTTGCGGGAGAAGTGGCTGTTGAGGCGCGTGTCGCGCGGGAGCACTTCCGAGTAGGCCGGGACGAGCAGGACGTCGTCGTAGGTCAGGCCTTCACCGAGGATTTTGTCGGAGTTCATGGGCGTGGATTCGGTTGTTCATCGTGCTTCCAGCGCAGCGCTCGGTCAGCGGTTCCCGAATTGCGGCATCTCGCCGCTCCAGCCAGTTCGTGAACCCCCTTCCGGACGCGGAGCGCCTTCGGCGAAGATTCGGGCAAAGGTATTGAAAATCGGGGTGCGATGCGGGCTGTGCGAAAAAGGTTCTGAACACGCCGTTCACCGGCTCAGTTGTCCACGAGCACGTTGACGAGCCCTGAGCGCATGGTTTGCCGGCCCGCCCCGTCCTGCACCCACATCGTGTAGCCGTACGCACCCTCCTGGACGATGGCGCCGTCCACGGTGCCGTCCCAGCCCCATTCCGCGTCGTCGGTGGCGAAGATCACGTCGCCCCAGCGGCTGTACACTTCCATGTGGAAGGTGCTCAGGTCCGCGAAGGAGATGACGGGCTTGAACATCGGGTTGTACCCTCCGACGGTGATGGCATTGGGGATCCAAATCACCGGGGGCAATGACAGACACGTCGTGTTCGAAAGGGCATAGTTCACCCCGCCGTTGGAGCCGGGGGCGCTGTCCACCGCTTCGATGAGGTAGCAGAATTCGCCGCTGGTGGATGCGGTTTGGTCCACTTCATCCTCGTACGCCGTCACCGAAGCCGGAACGGTCACCAACGGCTGCGGAGCGCCACCGTTCTCCGACCGGTAAATGCGGTAAGCGCTCACGGACCCTGGGAATTCCGCGTAGGGATTCCAAAACAACGTGTTCACCAACTGCTCCTCGTCCGCGGTGCCGTCGAGCAGCATCGTCGTGGCTTCGTTGCTGACGTCGACGCTGTCGTTGCACAGGTTTTCCACCCGCACCCGGTACGTGTAGCTCATGACTTGGCTGTGGGCCCCGAGGTCGTTGAAGGCGACGTTGACCCCGCCGACCGCCGTCATGGCGTCGATGCGGAGGAACGGGGAGTTCGGGTCGTCCGCGCGCTTTCGTTCCAGGATGAAGTTGTGCTGCTCCGTCATCGTTTCGTCGAAGTCGACGACCACTTGGACCCCCGCTGAATCCAAGGCGGAGGCGCGCAGGATGTTCGTGTAGGCTGGGGCTCCCGGATACAGGAAGTTCAGGGTTTCCAGGTTGGAGAGGGAGCTGGCACCGGTGGAGTGGTGCGCTTCCACCCAATAGCGGTAGACGGTGCCGAGCTGGGCGCCTTCGTGCTCGAATTCGTTCGTGCCCACAGGAACGGTGCCGAGGAGTTCCGCAGGGCCCCACGTGGTGGCCGTTTCATCGAGGGCCTGCTGCGCGTGGATGCTGAACGCCTCCACATCGCCATCGAGTCCGTATGGGCCCGCCCATTCGATGAGGGCGAGGTCCGAGCACGGTTGGCGAGAAGCGTCGATCCAAACCGTCGTAGCGCACGAAGGATTGGCGGCTCCGGGGTCAGGCGCGTTGTCCACGAAGCAGGAGTCGAACGCTGCCACGTTGTAGCTCTCGATGAGCGATTGCGCGTTGGAGAAGGCGTTCGTGTACGACGTCGCGGTGGGGTCGAACACCGTGTCGATGGGCACTTGCAAGCCGCCGCTGCACAGGTAGATGATGTAGCCGGCCAAATCCGCAGCCGGACTCGGCGTCCAATTCAGCACCGCCAACCCCGTCACCGGGTCCACATCAATGTCGGTGATGGCCGGCGCGTCCGGATCGAGTTCGTCGTTGATTTCGCTCCCTGCCCGATTCGATTCGTGTTGGCAGCTCCACGTCGCATCGGGTTGGATGACCCGAAATTCCAGGACCTCGCTGCATTCCTCCACCTCGTATTCGAACGAGTGCATGCCCCCGTTGTCGGGGACGGTGCCGAGGTCGATCCATCCGCCGGCGTTGTCGGACTTTTGGACCACGAAATCTTCGCCGGTGGCACCGGTCGCGATGTGGGGGCTGTTCCACGTCAAGTCGGCAAAGCCGGGCATCAGGCTCGGTTGCGCGAGCAGAAACGTGTTGCAAATCGTGTCCGAAACGCTGCTGTTGCCATCGGTCGATTGCGTCACCACGAAGTAGCAGACGGGCCCTTGGTTGCCGTTGACGTTGGGCGCGAGCACGGAATTGCTCGCGTAGTCGGGCATGTTCGTGGTCGAGATGTTCGCCGGATTCGTGGCCGGAAACTGGTGGAACACGTATTGGTAAAACAGGCCGGCCGGGTCGGCGGGTTGCGTCCAAGTGACCGTCGTGTTGCCCGCGGTGTTGACCTGAACGCAGTGCATGTTCACGTCCATTTGGCCCCACGCATCGCGCGTCCCCCACGAGAGGAGCGCAAGCGCAATCAGGGCAAATCCAACGGAACGATTCATGTACACAAAGTTAAGCACAGGGCACAGGGCACCGAACGATAGACGCGCGAAAGTGGCGAATTGTTGCCCGCGGTTCAGGCTTCCTCGCTCGGCTCGCCGTAACCGGAACTTCCGTAGCCGTATCCGTAGCCATAGCCGTATCCGTAACCGTAACCGTAGCCGTACTTGTAGGCGTATTTGCTGTAGACGCGCTGCCAGCGGTTCATCCGGATGTTGTTCAGGATGAAGGAGGCCGTGAGCTGGTTTTGGGCCAAAATGCTCTCCAAGTGGTTGATGCTCCGCTTCGACGATTTTTCCGTGTTCGTGACGAGCAAACCGGCGTCCACGTGCTGCATGAGGATGAGCGCATCCGTGATGAGCAAAATCGGTGGGGTGTCGAGGAGGATGAAGTCGAACCGCGATCGGAGCTCTTTCAACAACTCCACCAACCGGTCCCCCATGACCAATTCCGAGGCGTTGGGCGGCACGGGCCCCGCCGTGCAAACCTGCAGGTTTTCCACCGGGCCAGGCCGCAAGACATCGTCCAATTCGGCGCGACCGATGAGCACCGTGGAGAGCCCTTTCTTGTTGTCGAGGCCCATGTTCTTGTGGACCTTCGGCTTGTGCATGTCGAAGTCGATGAGGGCGACGGACTTGCCCGTCTTTGCGAGGACTGCGGCGAGGTTCGTGGAGGTGAACGTCTTGCCCTCGCTCGGGTGCAGGGAACTCACGAGCAGCAACTTGCTGTCCGCGTGGGTGAGCTTGTATTGCAGGTTGGCCCGGAGGCTGCGGAAGGCTTCCGTCACCGCCGAACGGCTGTCGTGCAGGATGGACAGCGGGTGTTCCTCGATGTGCTCGTAGTGCGGGAGGCCGCCCAAAACCGGCAACTTCGTGGTATCCCGCAACTCCACCACCGTTTGGATGCGCTCGAAGAACACCATGCGCACGAGGGCCACCATCAGCGCCAGCGCAAATCCTCCGCCCGCCCAAATCAAGATCGTGCGCGTTTTGTTCGGGCCGATGACGCCGCCGTAGCGCGACTCCTCAATGATTGTAGCTTCCGGGGCGATGCCCGCGCGGGAAATGATGGTCGAGGCCTTCGATTCAAGGAGGAAAATGTACAGCCCTTCGTTGACCTCCAACTTGCGCTCCATGCTAAGGATGTCGCGTTGGGTAGCCGGGAGGCCTTGAAGTCGGCCTTCGAGGGTGTTGATTTGGCGTTGCAAGTCGCCCCGTTGATCCCGCAAGGCCACCTCGGTGTCTTGAATGTAGCGGGAAATGGTCGCCCGCGTTGAACTCAACGAGGAGTCCAAACGCCGCACCTGGTAACTGTCCTCGGTGACGTCGATGAGGGCGCTGGCCCGCTCCGACCGCAACGTGAAGAGTTGGTTCACCTGCTGGACCAGCAACGGATCTTCGGAAAACAAATACGTGGTGGGCGGCAAGCCAAATTCCCCGCTTCCCGAAGCGAGGAAGGAGCGCAGCGACCCCATCGCTTCCAGCCGGAGATCCAATTCGCGCAGCTGCGATTCCATTTGGATCAAACTGTTGAAAAACTCGGTCTCCTCTCGCGTCAGGTCGAGGATTTCATTATCCGCTTTGAAAAGGTCGACCTGCTGCTCCAAGCTGTCCATCATGGTGGTGAGTTCGAGCAACTGCCGGTCGATGAATTCTTCCGTCCTGCGGCTGGCCTCAAGGCGCGCCTCTTGTGTGTAGTCGATGTAGATGCGCGATAATGTGTTCAAAAAAGCCGCAGGCCGCGAGGCCAACGTGCTCGAGGCTTCGAGTTGCAGGATGCTGGTGCGGTCCATGGTTTTGACTGTCAGGGTGTTGCGCAGTTGTTGAATGCGCTGGTCGCGGTTGAACACTTGGATGCGAAGGTGTTGCGCCCGGACATCGTCCCATGCTTCATCCGATGCAGGGACTCGTGAGTTCCAACCGATTTTCAAAGCCAAATCCCCCCCCTTCGTCCACTCGTCGAACTGAAATTCTGCCGTGACGTTTGCTCCGCTCGGCGCGGTATACGTCACCGAGTAGCCTTCACGTCCCAAAATCCGCAAGTCGAGGTTCTGACCTAGTACGTTCGGCGCAAACAATTCGGGGTCGACCTCGATTTGGAGGTGTTGAAAACGCTCCACTTGGGTGGTGCGCAGCCGGCCCACAAAGAAGTAGTCGATGGGCTCGTCCATTTCATCCACCACCCGGCCGATGAGGTCGTACGAACGCAGGATGCGGCTCTGGTTGGGGACGTTGCTGCTGAGGCTTCGCGCCCCGATTGCTCCGAGCATTTGGGCTTGGTAATCGAACGTTTCCTGGCTCTCGAGCAGGATTTCAGAGGTGGCGTTGTGGACGTCGAGTTGGCGCTTCGTGATGAGCGTGCCGATGGCGTAGCCCGTGGTGGCGAGGAGGATGAACAGCCACCAGTTTTGGGCCACCATCTTGAGATAGGGCCGCAGGTCATTCCAATTGATGAGCGCGTTCGAAGAAGGGTCAGACATGAGCCTGCAATTTCGTCAATTCTCCTTGAATACGAGGAAAAGACAAAAACGATTCAGTGCGAATGTGCGCAGATGTAAAATCGTACGTAACATTGAGACGTGGAAATGACAGCAGCAATCGCGAAGGGCGTTGAGTGCGCCGGGGGGCAGTGGGACGCGTTGGGGGGCGATGCACGGGTCTGGATTTACGTGGCGGATCGGCCGGTCACGGAAGCCGAAGGGG
>CAYMHW010000023.1:17657-28035 GCA_964390365.1 uncultured Comamonadaceae bacterium
GGGGAGTGGGCGTGCACACCGATGCATGCGTTTTGGGCGTTGCGCAAGGCGGGGCGCGTGGACGATTCCATCTTGGTGGTCAATCCGCTGGCCAAAACCAAGCGCGATTGGGAAGCCTCCGGCATCCAGTCTTTCGGCGACAGCTGGCACGCCTCCATGTGGCGCTGAGTTCCCCGATAATTGATAAGCAACGGGTTAAACCTGTTTTTCCGCCGCTGAATTGCGTTCAGCTGCGGGATGAATGATTGCCGAGGCGCAAAGATTTTCTCCCAAAAAACGTTGGGATTCCAACTTCCCTTCGCTACATTTAACGCGTCACTTCGCAAATCTTAACGTGCGGGTCACGCTAAAGTGCGCGCAGAGGCAACCCTCAATCGCCTGTTACGACTATGCTTTACCGCAAGCCGTTTCGGGCGTCTGTCGCCTTGAAATCTTCGCTCTAACCATTCTGTAGAATTCTTACCAAAACCAAATCCCATGTTGAACAAACTGACAAAGTGTTGTGGCATCCTCGCGATGTTCGCGCTTTATTTCCTCTCAGCACCGGGCGCTTATGCCCAGTGCGAGTCGGTTGACGAGTATACCTTGGTTGTGTCCGGGGGCTCGTGGGCAGACGAACGCGGCTGGCGCGTTGAAGACCTTGATGGCAACGTGATCGCTTCTGCAGGTGAGCAGACGGCCACTTGCGGCTACACGGGTGCCAACGGCACTTGGACGTTCGACCTCAATTCAGGTCAGGACTACAATTTCGTTTTCGTCGATTGCTACGGTGATGGATGGAACGGTGGAACGGCCGTCATGTACCGCACCGCAGGAGCGGGATTGGTCATGGGGTCAATTGGTGCTGGCGTCGGCATGACGGGTGGTAACTTCTTGAACTACCCCTTCACGGCCCTTCCAGCTGCTGGTTGCGGTTGCATGGATGAATCTTCCTGCAACTACGATCCAACGGCAACCACCGACGATGGTTCTTGCGCCATCCCGGGTTGCATGGACCAAACGGCCTGCAACTACGACTCTTGCGCAAACGAAGACGATGGGTCTTGCGCTTCGCAAAGCATCGTCTGGACCATCTCCGGTACGTACATGCCCGAGGTTTCTTGGGAATTGGCGGACGCCGATGGCAACGTCATTGCCAACGGCGGTGGCTACCCTTACGTGTACCCTTACCCCACCGTTTCAGAAGAGATTTGCGTGAACGCAGCTTGCTACAGCTTCACGGCAATCGATTCTTGGGGTGACGGTTGGGACGGCCCTTACAGCCTCTCCACGAATGGCGTAGCATTCTACAACGGTAGCGGCGCCTTTGGTTCTTCAGAAACCATTGACTTCTGCTTCGAGCCCGGTTGCACGGACCCCAACGCTTCGAACTACTCGTCGCTCTCAACGGAGGACGATGGTTCTTGCCAATACCTCGGTTGCACCGATCCCAACGATTTCGCATACGATCCCTTTGCTACGGAAGATGACGGTTCGTGCTTGGGTTGCGATCAGTCGGGCACCTTCTGCTACGGCAACTACGGCAACACCCAACAAATCGTGTTGCAAACGGGCGTCCCCGCTGGAAACGATGGTTTGTACTTCTTGATTACTTCTGGTTTGATTGAAGATTTCTTTGACCAAATCTACATCTACGACGGATTGGAAATCAATGCAGACAACCTGCTGTTCTCGGATGGTTTCACGTCGGTTACGGGTTACCTCGATTTGGCTGGAACCTTTGTTTTCGCTCCCTCTGGAACCATCACGGTGGCCATCGATTCGGACGGTTCGGTTTCGTGTGCATCGTCAACGGGCCTCGCTGCTGGTATCTCGTGGCAGGTCTCTTGCACCGTTGGTTGCATGGACACCATGGCCTGCAACTACGACGAAAATGCGGGCATTGACGACGGCTCGTGCGACTACTCTTGCGTAGGCTGCATGGACACGTCTGCTGCGAACTACGATCCGAACGCGACCATGCAGGGCGAAGGTTCTTGCGTGTTCTGCGATCCGGGAACGTTCGTGTTCAACATCGAAATGACGGACGCGGGCAACGACGGATGGGAAGGCGCTGCTTACTTCTTGACGGACTTGGCCACGGACGAAATGATTCAAGGTTCGTACGACGACGCAGCGTTGCAACTCGGTGACGTCGCAGTGGACTTCGTTTGCATGCCATTGGGCTGCTACACGTTCTCTGCTGGCGGTGGATCGGGCGTGGCCGAAATCGGTGTGACCTTGTCTGACCAATTCGGAACGACCTACTTCGAAGGTTCAGGTGCCATCAGCACGACGAACATCGACTTCGGTTTGACCCAATTGTGTGACTTCGAAGGTTGCACGGATCCTTACTGCTGGAACTACGACATCTCTGCGACCATCGACGACGGATCATGTGTCTGCCCGCCGGTGAACAACGCAGTTGAGGACGCCATCGCATTGGAATGCGGTTCAGTGGTGAACGGAACGGTCGCCAACGCTTCGGACGTTGAGGGCATCGTCGGTACGTTCTTCGGCGGTCACACCATCAACCAGGGCGGTGCTTGGTTCCAATACAACGCGAGCGGCACGCAACAAGTCTTCATCGACCTCTGCGGTACGCCCAACGCTGGCTTCGCTGACGGCACGGAATTGAACGATTCTCAAATCCACGTCTTCGTGGAAGATGCAAACGGCGATCTCGTCCCGGTTGCTTCGAACGATGAGTCGTGCTTCAGCCACGCAGCTGTTTCGATCGTGACGGACGTTGCTGAGACGTACTACATCCACGTGAGCGCTTACGGCGCGGGCGATGGTGGTCAGTTCCAAATCAGCCTCGACTGCACGGAGGCTTGCACGACGGGCACGCCGTTCAACGACGATTGTGCAGGTGCATTGCCGCAATTGAACGGCATCGCATTCTCGGGCAGCACGTGCTGCACGAACCAAGAAGGCCCCTGGTCGGCAGGTAACGTTGACTACGGTGCTGGCGCGTTGAGCGGAGCAAGCACGTACGGTGTTTGGTTCACGTTCAACTCGAGCGACTTCGATTCGTTCGACTTCAACTTGGTGAACGGCGACGGTGCGCTTGTCAGCCTGTCCATCTACTACGCAGCAACGAACTGCGACGAAGTGGCCTCTTCTTCCGTCTTCGCGGGCGGTGGCATCGCGGGTTGCAACGTCACGGGCCAGTGCGCGGGTAGCATCTCGGCCATCACGGACTTGATCCCGAACACGGACTACTACTTCCTCGTTGGTACGACGGAACCAGGTGAGTGCGGCACGTTCAGCTTCAGCACGACGGGTGTATACCTCGGCTGCATGGACGAAGCGGCTACGAACTACGACGCGCAAGCGACGGAGGACGACGGTTCTTGCGACTACACGGACGTTGTTCCGGTGAACGACGAGTGCATCAACGCCTTGACCTTGCCGTGCGACGGAGGCTACGAAACCTACTCCATGGGTGGAGCTACCGAAGATGACCTCCCGCTCTGCGGCGGTGGTTCGATGGAATTCGATGGTTGCTTGGTTGCTCCTTACGGCTTGTATCCATCCGCTGCCTTCACCCCGACTTGCACGGGCAACTTCCAGAACATCACGACGTGTGCTTACGCTGGTGAGTACTCGAACGTGAACGTGACGGCGGGCAACACTTACACCTTCACCTCGTCGAATGGCTATGACTTGACGGTTGCGAACAGCTCGGGCACCACGGTCTTGGCCGCTGGCTTGGGTGGTGAAGTGGAATACGTTGCATTGACGACCCAAACGGTCCGCGTTTACCGTTCACCGGTGGGCAACTGCGGCGGCACCCAAACGGGTTGCACCACGTTGGCTGTGATGTGCGGTGGTACGCCTCCGGGCGGTGTTTGGTTCACGTTCGAAGGAACGGGCGAACTCCACAACATCAACACGTGCGGTTCAATCCTCGACACGCAATTGCAGCTCTTCACGGCTCCTTCTGCTACGTCTTGTGACCTGATTGAGTGTGCTACGCAAATCGACGGCTCTGTGGCAGTGAACCAAACGAGCTTCGACGATTGCGGCTTCTTCGACCAAGACGACGCTTCGTTGAACTTCGTCTCTGAAGTGGGTGTGACGTACTTCGTTTACGTTGGAACCGACCTCGGAAACAACGGTTCATTCCAAATCGAAATGACCTGCCAAGAAGCAGTCTACGGCTGCATGATTGACATCGCTTGCAACTACAACCCGCTCGCGAACCTCGAGGACGAGTGTGACTTCACGTCATGCGCTTGCTCAGACGACACGCAAACGGCGATTGTGATCGAGATGTTCGACGGCTTCGGTGACGGCTGGTCAGGAGGCAACGATGGTTCGATGGGCGGTTACGAGATCCAGGACATGGACGGCAACGTCTACGCTTCAGGCACCCTCGAAGAAGCCCTCTACCAAGTCGACGAAGACAACTACCAAGGCGCTGAGTACGGCATCGACACGCAGTGCTTGTCTGACGGTTGCTACTTCTTCGTCTTCACGACGGCTGACATCTGGGCTGAAGAGCAATCTTGGGCATTAACGGTCAACGGAACGGTGGTTGCTGAAGCGGGTTACACCGCAAACGACAACTCGACCACGTTCGAGTACGCGTTCACCATCGGTGACTTCGAGTGCGGTTGCACGGACGACTTCGCTTGCAACTTCGACGGTGTGGCTCCTGACTGGATGGAGAACGGAACGTGTGAGTACGTTACGTGTGCAGGTTGCACCGATCCGGACAACTGCTTCTACGACGGTCCAGACTTCACGATCGACGACGGTTCTTGCTGCACGGACAACTGCATCACGATCCAGATGTACGATTCATTCGGTGACGGATGGAACGGCAACGTCTTGACGATTGCAGACCTCGACGGCAACGTGATCCAAACGGCTGGCTTCAGCACTGGTTCTTCTGCAGTCGCAGTGGGTTGCTTGCCGGATGGTTGCTACACGGTTTCTTGCGGTGGTGGTTCATTCGCCAGCGAAGTCTCTTGGGACTTGTTGGGAGTGTACGGCGGCACGCTCTCGGGTGTGGTTCAGGGTGCAACCTACTTCAGCGTGGGCGGCAACAACTGCATCGAGGGTTGCTCCATCCTCTGCGCTTGCAACTACGACGCTGCGGTCAACATCCCGACGGATGACGTCTGCGAATTCTACGGTTGCGGTGGTTGCACCTACCCAGGTGCTACGAACTACGACGAGACCGCTGCTTCGGATGACGGTTCTTGCGAATTCGACTTCGCGAACCCCTGCCCGGCTGACTTGAACGAGGACGGTTCCGTTTCGACGGCTGACTTGCTCCAGTTCTTGGGTGCATTCGGTACGATCTGCGAGTAATCGCAACGACCTTGAAATGGAAAGGGCCACTCTTCGGAGTGGCCCTTTTTTATTCCAAAAAAAGCGGACAAGAGCGCCCGCCTGTTGTTGTGTTGGGGGAGGATCAGTCCTCGTACCAGTTGGTGACGTATTCGAGGGGCTTGCGGTGGCTGACCGGCCAGTCGCCTTCGGGGTATCCGAGGTAGAAGAGGCCGAGGAGCTTTCCTTGTTCGCTCAAGCCCACATAGTCGCGCACTTCGGGGCGGTAGATGAACCCGGGAGAAGACCAAAACCCACCGATGCCATATGCCGTTGCGGTCAGGTGCAGGTTTTGGACGGCACAGGCGACGGCTTCGATTTCTTCGAGTTCCTTGATGCGGCCGTTGGGATCGGGTTCCATGCCCACCGCGATCAAGGCGGTGACCCGTTCGCCGCGGAGTTTGAGCTTGTCAAACTTCGATTGAGAAAAAGACTCGCCGGCGAATTGCTGGTACCATTCTGAGAGTTTGGGCCCGATGCGCTGCATGCCGTCGCCTACATAGACGGTGAAACGCCAAGGTTGGGTCATGCCATGCGTCGGAGCCCAAGTGGCGTTGGTGAGCATGAGTTCGATTTGTTCCCGATGGACTTTGCGGCTTGAAAAGCGCTCGGGCTGGATGCTGCGACGATCGCGGATGAGTGCGGTGGCGTCGCTGAGGTTGTGTCGCATGTTTTTGCGCCAAAGTTACGCGGCGCACGGGCGCCCTTGTCGTGCTCGGGGTCACCCTTAACTTCGCAGCATGCACACCATCATCATCACGGGGGCAGGTTCGGGCATCGGCGCCGCCGCGGCCACGGCGCTCAGCCGCCGCCCAAACACGCGCGTCGTCCTCATCGGTCGAAGAAAGGGGCCGTTGGAACAGGTGGCTTCCCGATGCGAAGGAGCGGCCCTGGTTCACGCCATGGACGTGTCGGATCGAAGCGCTTGGTCGGCTTTTTTGGCCAGTGAGGAGTTGAATTTGGCCGCGGAGCCGTTGGTCGGGGTGTTTGCCAACGCAGGCATTGGGGGCCCCAATCGGTTCGACGAGGGTGCGGGCGATCGCTGGGATGAGATCATCCGCACCAACTTGTCGGGGACGTACGTGACGGTCGAGGCGTGCAAGCCTTACTTGGACGCTGCGGTGACGGAGGGTCCACGGCACGTGGTGGTGACTTCTTCGGTGCTGGCGCGATTTGGGGTTCCGGGACAGCCGGCATACGTGGCGAGCAAGACGGGGTTGCTGGGCTTGGTGCGGTCGTGGGCTACGGAGTGGTCAGCGGACGGGGTGCTGGTGAACGCGATTTGTCCTGGATGGGTGGAGACGGAAATGGCGCGCAACAGCATCCAAGCGATGGCAGATCAATCCGGCAGAAGCTACGATGAAGAACTCGAGGTGCAGTCGCGCATGTTGCCCACCGGCCGCATCAGCCAACCGGAAGAAGTGGCGGAACTTGTGGTTTGGCTGATGAGCGATGCGCAACGTTCCATCACGGGCCAAGGGCTCGATATAAACAACGGCTCCTTCATGGTTTGATGGCGATGATTTAATATATTAGACAACCCGCTCGAAATGCCAACACAGTGACTCGCAGAGAACAATAGACACGGCATGTTCCGCGCAATTTGGTTTTTCTTGCTGGGTTGCATCCCCGCGTTGGGTCTGGCTCAGTACGTCAATGTCTCCGATGAGTTGGCGTTGTACACGGACCACACGGCGGGCTATTTGGGCTTAGGGGTCAGTGTGGTGGACTTCAATGGGGACGGCATCGATGATTTGTCCTTTTGCCACCACAATGGCAACCTCCATTTCTACACGGGGAACGGTGCGGGCGCGTTTCAGCCGGCTAACCTCGGCATCGACAACGACGGTGCGGATGCGAAGTCCATTTCGTGGGTGGACCTCGACAACGACGGGGATCAGGACCTGTTTGTTACGAATCGGTTGGCTGTCAATCGGCTTTGGCGCAACGACGGCGATGGGAACTACACGGACATTTCGCAGGAGGCCGGGTTGAATCAGGAGAATCGCAAGAGCTATTCGGCGTCGTTTGCCGATTATGACAACGACGGGGACTTGGATTTGTTCGTGGCCAACTACAACGCCACGATGCTCGAGATGTTCAACGAACTGTATGCGAACAACGGGGATGGCACGTTCACGGAGACTACGGTAGAGGCGGGTATGGCCCAAGACGTGAAGCAGTCCTTCATCGGGGAGTGGACGGACTTCAACGAAGACGGGCTGTTGGACTTGTACGTCATCCGCGATCGGCACCTTTACCTCAACATGTATTATGAAAACCAGGGGGATGGGACGTTTTTGGATGTAGCGGACGATCGGGGATTGGACATCGGAATCAACGCCATGTGTTCCGCCATTGGCGATTACAACCGCGATGGTGCACTCGACGTTTTCGTAACGGGACTCCAAAACGAGAACACCTTGCTGACGAATGACGGTACGGGCAACTTCGAGGACCTCGGGTCGGATGCATTTGACATTTGGCACACCTGCTGGTCGGGGACCTGGGTGGACTGGGACAACGACGGCTGGCAGGAACTGCACGTGGCCACAGGGACTTCGCAATACACGGATTACCCGACCATCCTCACCGAAGTTGAGCAAATCGCGGATTCGATGTTCGCTTATGTGGATGGGGAGTGGAGTGCCATCGAGAACTCCGGTTTGGCAGCCGAACACAGCTTCAGCGTCGCAACGACGGACTTGAACGGGGACGGCTTTCAGGACCTGGTTTCCTGCCCCATCGGCAGCCTGGCGTCCGTGTACTTCGCCACGCCAAATGACAACCATTACCTGCGCATCAAAGGGGAGGGGGTGGTCTCCAACCGGGATGCCATCGGGGTGAAGTTTCGGTTGTACGTGGATGGGGAAGTGTTGTATCGTTTGTCGAAGAGTGGGGAGGCGTATTTGACGCAGGGGAGCCGTTGGCAGCACTTCGGGCTGGGGGCCGCGGAGGTCGCAGATTCGCTTGTGGTCACGTGGCCGACGGGGGAGTCCGATGTTTATTATGACCTGCCGGCGAACAGTTCACTCATCATTGAGGAGGGGAACTTGGAGTGGATGTGCTTCGACGGCGCGTGCGAGGAGCTGTCGACCACGGGGTGCACGTATGCTGTCGCCCTGAATTTCAGTGCGAACGCGATTGAGGATGACGGTTCGTGCATCTTTGGGGCCACTCCGGTGTCGTGTGGAGAAGGCACGGTTTGGGATGAAGCTTCGTCCACTTGCATCCCAGATGATGCGTGTCCGGCGGATGTGAACGGGGACAACTTCGTCGGCATCGCGGACCTTTTGGATTTGCTCGAGTCCTTCGCCTCGGAGTGTCCGCAGTGATTCAGGACAACGTCAAGCGGACCACAAACGCCACGGAAGTCGGTCCCATCCACAGTCGGGTCGTCTGTTCGCTCAGCTCGTGCTCCCAGATCGCTTCGCCCCATCGGGTTCGGAAGAGTTCGCGGGACCAATGGATGCCCACGTAGAAGCCGCGGATGGTTTGGGAGCTCGGTTGATTCGGGTTCCAGCCCGCCTCGCCATCCGGGCGCACGGCCCAGCCGAGTTCGGCGATGAGGGGCACGTTCCAAAGTCGGGTGCGGTTTTCCGCCACGCGGAAGTCGTGGTAGGCCGAGTCGATGAGCAGGCTGCCCGTCGTGAACACGTCGGAGGGCGTGAAATCGAGGCCGAGGCCGGCTCCGGCGAGCAGGCGCTGGGCGTTCGTGAGCCGCACGGAAGTCGTGGCGATGACCGGCAGGCGGTAGCGCACGCCGCGGAGTCGGAGGGAGGCGTTGACGATTTGGCCTGATCGATTGCCCAACCCATCCACGTCCTCGAACGCCAACTCCCAATCCGCCCCCATCCGTTGCACCGTCAGCCCCGTGGCCAAGCGCCACGACGCATTCAGCGGCCGCACGATGCGCACCGCAAACCGCGCGCCCCCCGTCGGCAGCCACGTGGCCCCCAAAAACGGCTCGCCCAACGTGTCCGCGTTCACGGCGATCGGCGCGGTTCCCAACGCCTCCACTGCCGGCAACACCCCCCCTTCCACGGCCAATTCCCAGCCTTGCGCCTGTGCGGTTCGGAAGGCGCCCAAGACCGCAAGCCCCACCACCAATGCCGTGCCGATGAGCAACGCCCAACGCAGCCCCGCAACGGGAATGAACTTCGTGCGCGTCTGCGCCTTGATGAGGTGGTTCTCGTGCAGCGCCTCCCGGAAGTTCCGCTTGCTCACCGCGAACAGGTAGGGCTCGCGCTCGTCGTGATCCACATGCGATTCGAAGGCGATGCCCAACGCTTCCAACCGCGACCGAAAGGCATCCGCCTCCGCTTCATCGGGAAAGGTAAATACGGTGTAGCGGTTGTCGCCCGGGTGTTCGAAGTGATTCGTCCAGCGCATGGTGCAAAGCTAATTCCTCGCTCATGAAAAAGCCCCACCGCGCGGTGCGGCAGGGCTTTCAAAAAAGCGGGGGGTTCAATCAGCTGTTCGCCTTGATGAAGAAGCCCAACTCGAAGAGGTCGTCGATGGCTTTGTCACCGAGGTCTTCGAAGAATGAACCGGAGCCGTACTTGATGTCGAAGGCGGTGCGGTCAACCTTCATCATGCCGCGGATGTCGATGCCACCGTCGGTGCTGCTCGCCGTCACCTCAAAGCTTTGAGGTTGCGTGATGCCCTTGATGGTCAACATGCCCTTTACCGTGCCTCCGATTTCCGAAGGGGCGAAGCTTTTGATTTGGAAAGACGCAGTGGGGAAGTTCGCCGTGCCGAAGAAGTCATCGCTGGCGAGGTGACCGAGCAAATTCGCGCCGTTTTCCGCGTCGAGGTCGGTGTTCGTCATCGACGTCATGTCGATAGTGATGGTGCCACCGCTGATCACGCCATTCGTCACGCGGAAGGTGCCGTCCGCGATGGAAATGTTGCCGCGGTGTTCGCCGGTCACTTTCCGGCCGATCCAAACCACTTCGCTCGCGTCAGTGGCAATGGTGTACTCACCATCGACCAAGGTGTTCACCGGTGGGGTGACGGTTTCAGCTGCAGGAGCGGCAGCCGTCGCTTCGGTTTC
>CAYMHW010000024.1:0-27806 GCA_964390365.1 uncultured Comamonadaceae bacterium
TCCGGCTGGTGAATCCAGCGAACAAACGCTTGATTGACGTGATCGTAGTGGGCACTGGACTCGCAGGAAGTTCAGCTGCTGCCTCGCTTGCCGAAATGGGCTACAACGTAAAAGCCTTCTGTTTCCAAGATTCTCCACGCCGCGCGCACTCGATTGCCGCGCAAGGGGGCATCAACGCTGCGAAGAACTACCAGAACGACGGCGACTCGACTTACCGCTTGTTCTACGATACGGTGAAAGGAGGAGACTACCGCAGCCGCGAAGCGAACGTTTATCGCTTGGCTGAAGTCAGTACCAACATCATCGACCAATGCGTTGCTCAGGGGGTGCCATTTGCCCGCGATTACGGCGGGTTGCTGGACAACCGTTCCTTTGGCGGTGTTCAGGTATCGCGCACCTTCTACGCGAAAGGCCAAACCGGTCAGCAGCTCCTCTTGGGTGCCTACTCCGCTTTGAGCCGTCAAATTTCAAAGGGCAAGGTGACGCTTTACAACCGGCATGAGATGATGGACGTGGTCATCGTCGATGGCAAATGCCGAGGCATCATCGCTCGGAATTTGGTGACGGGTGAGGTGGAGCGCCACGGCGCACACGCCGTTATCTTGGCTTCAGGTGGTTATGGCAACGTGTTCTTTTTGAGCACCAACGCCATGGGATCCAACGTGTCGGCGGCTTGGAAAGCGCACAAGAAAGGTGCTCATTTTGCGAATCCGAGTTTCACGCAGATTCACCCCACGTGCATTCCGGTTTCCGGCAGCCATCAATCGAAGCTGACGTTGATGTCCGAGTCCCTGCGGAATGATGGTCGGATTTGGGTCCCGAAGAAGAAGGAGGATGCCGAAGCGGTGCGAGCGGGCAAATTGCGACCGGTTGATATCCGGGAGGAAGACCGGGACTATTACTTGGAACGCCGTTATCCTGCGTTTGGGAACCTCGTTCCTCGCGATGTCGCGTCACGGGCGGCGAAGGAGCGCTGCGATGCGGGTTATGGCGTGAACGAGACGGGCGAGGCCGTGTTTTTGGACTACGCGAGTGCCATTGAACGCTACGGCAAAACGGAGGCGAACATCCGCGGACTGAAAAACCCCTCAGCAGACGAAATCAAAGCGCTTGGCAAGGAAGTGGTGAAGGCCAAATACGGCAACCTCTTCGACATGTACAAGCAGATCACGGCGGACAATCCGTACGAAACGCCGATGAAAATCTACCCGGCAGTTCACTACACCATGGGCGGCTTGTGGGTCGACTACAACCTCATGACGGCCGTCCCGGGATTGTATGCCGCCGGCGAGGCGAACTTCTCCGATCACGGAGCGAACCGCCTCGGCGCTTCGGCGCTGATGCAGGGGTTGGCGGACGGTTACTTCGTGTTGCCTTACACCGTCGGCGATTACTTGGCTGACGACATTCGCACGGGGGCCATCTCCACGGATCATCCAGCATTCGAAGCGGCGGAGAAGGAAGTGACGGAGCGAATCCAGCACTTCTTGAACAACAACGGAGACACCCCGGTGGACGATTTCCATCGCAAGTTGGGACGCATCATGTGGAACCATTGCGGCATGGCGCGCAACGCCGAAGGATTGAAGCAGGCCATCGCTGAAATCCGTGCGCTTCGGGAGGAGTTTTGGAAGAAGGTCCGCGTTCCCGGTTCAGCCACGCAATACAACCCTGAACTGGACAAGGCGGGTCGAGTCGCCGACTTCCTCGAGTTGGGCGAGCTGATGTGCGTTGACGCATTGGCCCGAGAAGAGTCTTGCGGAGGCCACTTCCGGGAAGAGCACCAAACCCCCGAGGGTGAAGCCCTGCGGAACGACGCGGATTACACCTTCGTATCCGCATGGGAGTACACGGGTGACCCTTCACAAGCAAAGTTGGAGAAAGAGGAGTTGGTTTATGAAAACATCGAGCTGAAGCAACGCAGCTACAAGTAAGCACACCATGAACTTGACGTTGAAAGTTTGGCGCCAAAACGGCCCAGAAGACAAAGGACGGATGGAGACGTACCCTGTCTCCAACATCTCAGAGCACATGTCGTTCTTGGAGATGATGGACGTGTTGAACGACCAGCTCGTTCGCGAGGGCAAGGAACCCATTGCGTTCGACCACGATTGCCGTGAGGGCATTTGTGGCATGTGCTCGATGTTCATCAACGGTGAAGCGCACGGCCCGGGTCGTGGGGTCACCACGTGCCAATTGCACATGCGCTCGTTCAAGGACGGCGATACGATTTACATCGAACCCTGGCGTGCAAAGGCCTTCCCCGTCATCAAGGATTTGGTGGTGGACCGCAGTGCGTTCGATCGCGTAATCCAAGCCGGTGGTTACGTCTCCGTGAACACCTCAGGCAACACCATCGACGCCAACGCCATTCCGGTACCCAAGGCCGATGCGGACGAGGCATTCAACGCGGCAACGTGCATCGGGTGTGGTGCGTGCGTGGCCACGTGCAAGAACGCTTCTGCGATGCTGTTTGTGTCCGCAAAGGTTTCGCAATTGGCGCTGTTGCCGCAAGGACAACCCGAGCGGGAGCTGCGAGTGAAGCGCATGGTCGAGCAGATGGACAAGGAAGGATTCGGCAATTGCACCAACACCGGTGCATGCGAAGTGGAGTGTCCAAAAGGCATCAGCCTCACCAACATTGCACGGATGAATCGGGATTACCTGACCGCATCCGTGAAAGGCAAGTGAGGGTGGTGGTGCGTGGCAGGGAAATGATTACCTTTGCCCGCACTTTGAACGGGATATAGCGCAGCCCGGTAGCGCGCTTCGTTCGGGACGAAGAGGCCGCAGGTTCGAATCCTGCTATCCCGACTGCAGAAGGCCCCTCACTTCGGTGGGGGGCTTTTCCTTTGCAATCCTTTACACTTCATTGACGGCAGAAGAGGCGAGGTCGCATTACCTTTCACTCATGAAGTATGCACTGATTTTGTTTGCCTTGTTGGCCTCGCAGTGGGCGCAGGCACAGAAAGAATCGATTTCATTTCGGGTTGAGGGGGTGTGCGGGATGTGCGAGGATCGCATTGAGGGCGCATTGGATGTTGCTGGAGTGGTGGTTGCTGAGTGGGACCGCGATTCGAAGATGCTTTCCGTCGTTTACCGTTCGAACAAAATCACCGAACAGGAATTGCATGATTTGATTCACGCCGTGGGGCATGACACCTCTGCAGGAAAGGCCTCGGATGAGCAATATGCTGGGCTTCACGGTTGCTGCAAGTACCGCGAAGGAGCAAGTTGCCCGCACGAAGAGAAGGAATGAGGCTCATCCTGCTGTTGGTGGGCTTGTTGTTCTTGACAGGACTTGCTGGCGCACAGCGCGTGAAGGGGAAGGTTTACGAGGAAACGGGCACGTTCGAGCTGAAGCACTTGCCGATGCCTGGGGTGCACGTTCGGGTGTTGGGCACTGAATCCCTCGGGGTAACCGATGCGTTCGGTGTGTTCGAATTGGAAGGGGTTCAGGTGGGCGACACCATCGAAGCGACGATGGTGGGGTACGAGCCCTCGGGTTGGATTTGGGAGGGACGTGGCTTTGTGGAGTTGGTGTTGCGCCCAGGCGTGGCGTTGGAGGCTGCGGAGGTGGTCACGGAACGCAGAGCCACTTCCCTTTCCTTGATGAATCCGCTGAATGTCCAAACCTTGAATCGCGCAGAATTGGTCAAGGCAGCCTGCTGCAATTTGTCCGAGGCCTTCGAGACCAACGCTTCGGTCGATGCGTCGTTTACGGATGCCATCACGGGGACTCGGCAGATCAAGATGCTCGGTTTGGACGGCAAGTACACCCAATTGATGGTGGACAACATGCCTGGCCCGCGGGGGCTTTCGGTGGTCCAAGGCCTCTTGCTTATCCCGGGCGATTGGGTCCAATCCATTGCGATTTCCAAGGGCGCGGGCACGGTTTCTTCCGGCTATGAAAGCATCACAGGCCAAATCAACGTCGCCCTCAAAAACCCCACGAACGCCGATCCCTTCCACGCCAACCTCTACCTCAACGGAGCGGGACGCTGGGAATGGAATCACGTGAGCACCCACCAAGTCAGTCGCCGCTGGCGCACGGCCTTGCTAAGCCATGCCCTCCTCAACCAACGCGTCAACGACCGCAACGCGGACGGCTTCCTCGATACGCCGTTGCAGCGCCACATCATCCTGCGCAACGAGTGGAAATTCACCGGCGACCGGGGCATCCGAGGCGAGTACGCCCTTTCCGGGGCGACCACGCAGCTGGTTTCCGGCCAAACCGGACCATTCACCGACACCCCATGGGCACGCATTCCCACTTGGATGGACCAGCACACGTTCACTGAAGGCTCTTGGGTGGCGACTTCGTTAATCGACCGGATGGAGGCGTCCGCGAAGACGGGTTTTGTCTTTCCAAACGCGGAGTGGCGGAGCATCGGAACGCAATTGACCGCGCTGCGTCACGCTTCGCGGCACAACATGGGGGGGAACGAGTACGACGGGCTTGAACAGCTGTTCCGTGCGAACATCTTGTATGCAGGTCGCATTGGGAACTCGAATCACCGGTTTACAACCGGAGCCTCTTGGGTGTTCAATTCGTTCGATGAGGCAGCGCGATGGAACGACACCACGTCATTGAGTTGGAGCCGGATTGAGCGCGTGCCTGGAGCCTATTTCGAATACACCTTGGACGATCAAGTTCGGTGGAATGTGGTGACGGGCGTGAGGTACGACCAGCACAATTTGTACGGGGGATTTTTCAGTCCCCGATTGCATGCGCGGTTCAGTGTTTCGGAGAACATTTCACTCAAGGCTGCTGCTGGCCGAGGAATGCGGGTTCCGAACCCGTTGATGGAACAACTCGGACCGTGGGCATCTCGGCGGGTTTGGTGGACGTGGGATCGCGAAAGTGAAACGCGCGTGCCGCTTCAAGGGCTGAACATTCAACCGGAAGTGGCTTCGAATTTGGGGTTGAATGTGGCGGCTCGATTTAAATTGAATCACCGGGAATCGTCCTTGAGCATCGACGCGTATTGGACGGAATTCCAGGACCGCTTGGTCGTAGATTACGACTACGCCACGGATGTGGTACTCGTCTACAACTTGGTGGGGACTTCCCGTTCCCGAACGGCTCAGGTGGAGTGGGATTGGTCGATGCATCGCCGATTCGATGTGCGCTTGGCGTATCGGTATGTGGATGCGGTTACGGATCGAATTCAACCGGCCGCGCGTCGGGATCCGTTTGTTTCGAAGCACCGCGGGTTTGCGCAGCTCTCGTACGGCAGCCGTGTGGGCGAGAACGGCAGCCAATGGCGTGCGGATGGGACCTTGCAGTGGATTGGTGCCCAACGACTGCCATCGACAGCAAGCAATCCTGAGCCGTTCCGCCGACCGGACGAAGCTCCGGATTTTGTCCAGTTGAACGTTCAGGTAACCCGCGACTTTTCCTCCAATGCGAGCTGGTATGTGGGGGTTGAAAACGTAACGAATGTTCGCCAGGATCGTCCCATCATCGGGGCCGGTGGGGTCGCCGATGAAGACTTCCAGCGCTATTTCGATGCGAGCTTGGTGTACGGTCCGATTTTCGGGCGCATGGTGTACTCGGGCTTCCGTTGGAAGGTGGGTTGAGCGGTCAGGTCGGTCGAAGGGAGCGCTTGAGTTGGGTTCCGGCGCTGCGGGCGCTGGGTGCCATGCGGCGCGATGATTTCGGGGCCGCTTCACCTTCTGCGTACCGCGGGTCTGCGATGTAGCTGAGTTTTTCCAACTGGTGCGCCTCGATGTGAACGCAGCCGTATTCCTCGCGCACGGGACCGGAGATGCGGTAAATGCCCCGCCCGCGGAAGTTCTGTCGCTTCAATGCTGGAGGAAAGTGGACGCTGTCGAGCCAATGCCCTTCGGAGTCGATGAAGCATCCGAAGCACATCCGTTCGCCCTTCCCCGTGCGCGTTTCCTTGACGGTAACGAGGTAGCCCACGCTCGACGCGAACTGGCCGATGTGCTGTTGAAGGGAGCGTGCGGGCGTGGCAGCACGCAGCTGCTGTTGGGCTTCGGTCGTCAGCAGTTCGAACGGGGCGTTCAGGGGGAATCCGAGCAGTTCGATTTGGTCAAACGTGCGCTCCAATCGCCCGTGCTCCAACGGCGGTAGGACGAATTCTTCGCGGGAGAATCCCGCGAACAGCGTGGGCTGTTGCGGTTTTCCGTGTCCCAACAAGAAATGCGCTTCCCAAAGCAAAGTTTGAGGCGTCTTTCCCGTGAAGCGAAATCCGCCTCCGCGGATGAGCAGCACAAGTTGTTCGAGGCCGATGCCGGTGCGCTCAACGAAGTCGCTCAAGGTGCGGAAGGCACCACGGGTTTGGCGTTCATTCAGCCAATGGCCCACAGTTGCCGCCTCCACGCCTTTGATCAAATTGAACCCCAGGATGAGCCGTTTCCCGATGACATCCGCCTCCCACCCGCCTTCATTGACGCACGGTTCCTCCACTTCGGCCCCCAGCATGCGCGCCTCGTGAACGTAGAACTCCGTCCGGTAAAATCCACCGAAATTGTTGATGCAAGCTGCCATGTATTCCAGCGGCCAGTGGGCTTTCAGGAACAGGCTTTGGTAGCTCTCGACCGCGTAGGAGGCGGAGTGTCCTTTCGCGAAGGCATAGCCTGCGAAGCTCTCCACTTGACGCCAAACCTCGCGCGCTTCCTCCGGGGTTCGGCCGGCAGCGAGGGCTTTTTGTTGGAAGGTGAAGGCGGCTTTGGCGAACTCCTCTTGCGACCGAAACTTGCCGCTCATGCCTCGGCGCAGCACATCCGCTTCGCTCAAGTCAAGCCCGGCGAAGTGATGCGCCACCTTGATGACGTCTTCTTGATACACCATGACCCCATACGTCTCGGGCATGAGTTTCAGCAAGACAGGGTGGGCCTCTTGCCGCTTTTCGGGATGCCGGTGCCGCTCGATGTAGGCCTTCATCATCCCGCTTTTTGCGACCCCGGGTCGGATGACGGAGCTCGCTGCTACGAGGCCGAGGTAATGGTCGACGTTGAGTTTGCGCAGGAGCATGCGCATGGCCGGGGATTCCACGTAGAAGCATCCGATGGCTTCGGCGTTTCGGAGCATCGTTCGGATGGCGGGATCGGCCTTGAAGCGCTTCATGTCGTGGATGTCGATGCCGGCTGCTTCGTCGGGGTGATTGCGCGCGATGAAATCCATGGCATCGCGGATTTTGCCCAGCCCTCGCTGGCTGAGGATGTCGAACTTGTACAGCCCCACATCCTCTGCCACGAGCATGTCGAATTGGGTCGTGGGAAATCCCTTCGGAGGGAGGAACGTGGCGCAGTAATGGTGGATGGGGCGATCCGCAATCAGGATGCCGCACGCGTGAATGGTCAAGGCGCTCGGTTGGTCCTTCAAATGGCCAGCATACCGCACCACGAGCCGCTCCATCTCATCGAGTTGATTCGGGTCAAACCGCCCTTCCGCCAGCACATCGATGTCCGCTTTGGGAAGCCCAAACACCTTCCCCAATTCCCGAACGACCGCCCGGTATTGGAAGGTGCTGTAGGCCCCCACCAACGCCACGTGCTCGAACCGCTCGAAGATGTAGCGCGTCACATCGTCCCGGTCTGTCCACGAGAAGTCGATGTCGAAGTCCGGGGGGTTCTTGCGGTACAGGTTGATGAACCGTTCGAAATAGAGGTCGAGTTCAATGGGATCAACATCCGTGATGCGCAGCAGGTAGGCGACGAGGCTGTTGGCGCCGCTGCCCCGGCCGACGTAGAAATAGCCCCGGCTGCGCGCGTAACTGGTGATGTCCCAGTTGATCAGGAAGTAGGCCAAATACCCCTGCCGAGCAATCACCTCAAGCTCCCGCTCCATCCGCTCCAAAACCGCCTCCTCGTGGTCGGGATACCGGTACGCCAGCCCCTCCGCACACAACGTGCGAATGAGGCGCTCGTCTTCCGCTTCCGATCCGGTGTACGTGTGCTGGTTGTTGTGCAAGCGGCCGGCCGGCGGTTCGGGCCATGCGATGCCGCAACGATCGAGCAGATCGTCGCTCCGCTCGACCCATTCGGGGCGCTCGTCGAACCGGGCACGCAGAGCGGCATCGTCCTCCCACCGATCGCGCGGATTTCCCGTCGCTTCGGGACCCAATTTGCTCAGCAAGGTGTTCCCCGCCATGGCACGCAGCAAGCGGTGGCAATTCCAATCCCGTTGGTGCCGAAACGTCACGGAGTGCAACGCCACCAACCGGTCCCAAGGAACATCGGACCGCTCGAGCAACCGGAACTCCGCCACTTCCTCCGCTCGCACTCCGACCCACTCGTTTTCGCGCAACGAAGGGCGCTCTTTGCGGGTTTTCCAAACTGACCACGGATAAACGAATTCCACGTGCTCCGCGTCACATGGTTCCCCGGTCGAAAGGTGGTGGCAAAGCGCGGCAAACCCCGCCGCATTTCGCGCCAACCCGATGCGGTGGCACGTGGCTCCGGTTCGGAAGTCAATGCCCACCACGGGCCGAATCCCGTTCGCTTGCGCATGGCGAACGAAGTCCCAAACCCCGGAAGTGTTGTTGACGTCCGTCAAGGCGAGCGTGGTGACCCCGCGCGCGGCCGCTTCGCGCACGAGTTCTTCCGGCGGCATCAGCCCGTAGCGCAGGCTGAACCACGAATGGCAATTCAGGAACATGGTGCAGATTCAGAACAGGGAACCTTGCTGGGGGGGAGTGCGTCGGGCTCGAGAACGCGATTCCCCCATTCCGAAGAGTTCAATTGACTCGTGCAAGGCGTAGGTCGATTCGGGATGAACGCGTTGGCCGATGGGCTGCAACAGATGGGATCCGTTGGCGCGCGGGTCGCGGATTTCGGGGGATATGGGATAGGCGTTCAGCCGGCTGTCGGGACACGGCCGCATCATGGCGGTGATGTCGTTCAAGGGGGTATCGAGGTCCACCCAAGCTCGCTCCGATTCGGGATCTAAAATCACAGGACTCCGGTGGTGCCCGATGGCTTGCAACACCCCATTGGCCACCGTCGTCAGGATGGCGTAAGACCGAATCACTTCCCCAGTGGCCGGGTTGCACCATTCATCCCAGATCCCCGCAAGCGCCATGGGGCGATCTCCCGACCGAGGATACACCACGTAGGGCTTTGCGAGTTTCTCTCGCTCCGGCCCTTCAATGAAAGCATCCGCAATGACCAGGCAGCGCCGGTCGCGAATCGACTGCCGGAACATCGGCTTGTGCAAGATGCCCATGGCCCCGGTGTACCGCGGATCGTTTGCTGAATTGTGGTCCCCTTCCGAACGCGCATTGATGGTGTAGAACTGCTTTTTCGCCCATCGAGGGGTGAACCCAAATTGCAACCGCTGCACGCGATCGGGCGCATCGCTGGCGATGACCGGGGCCAGTTCGCCATGGGACACGTTGGCATTGGGCGCAAGCGCAGCCCCCACGTCGTCAGGGACGCTCACGTTGAAGCGTTTTTCAATGGTTTTGACCGAAGAGACGGTGACGTATCGACCACACATGGCGGCTGAATTTAGTGGGTTTTCATTGATGACGGTTCGCCAAGAGCAGCGGCGCATCGCCGTTGAAGGGATTGGAGCGCCCGATGGTGCGCGCGTCCATGCCCGCCGCAGTGACCACGCTGCGGTCGCCAAATCGATTGCGAATGCGGTCGAGCGCTTGGTAGAGGTTGCTGCGCTCTTCCGTGTCTTCGAACAGGTCCATTTGGGTGCCTCCGCCGACGAGGTGGCTGAATCGAATTCCGATGAGCCGCACGCGCACGCGCCGGTCGTACAGCCGTTGAAACAGCTCCTGCACCTTGGGAATGAGCACGTGATCCGCCGCGCTGTAAGGAATCCGCGCTTGCATCGATCGGGTGTCGAAATCGGCGTAGCGCACTTTGACAGCAACGCAGGCGGTCACTTTTTTTCCCCGCCGGAGCTGGTAGGCCAAATTCTCCGCCATCGCCACCAACATGCCCTGAAGTTTTGCGACGTCGGTGGTGTCCCGCGCGAACGTGCGTTCCGTGGAAATGGATTTGCGCTCGTTGAAGGCCACCACGGGGCTGGGATCCACCCCTTGCGCTTTGCGCCAAATGGCCAGTCCGTTCAGCCCGAGCACTTGCTGCATCAGGTCCTGGGGCATTTCCTGGATCGTGTGGATGCGCCGGACGCCGAGGTTGCGCAGGGTTTGGTAGGTCTGCATCCCGACTTGCGGAATTTTGCGGATGGAGAGGGGCCCAAGGAACGGCCGTTCCAGTCCGTGTTGAACGTGGAGTTCCCCCGCCGGTTTGGCCTCGCCGGTGGCGACTTTGCTGACGGTTTTGCACGTGCTCAAACCGAATGAGATGGGCAATCCTGTTTCGCGCACGACGCGCTCCCTCAATTCGCGTGAGAATTGCCAGCACCCGAAGAACCGATCCATGCCCGTCAGGTCGGCGTAGAACTCGTCGATGGAGGTTTTCTCGCACACGGGCACGGCTTCTCGCACGATTTCGGTGACGGCATCGGACAGCTTCATGTAGTTCAATGAATTGCCTCGTATGACCACCGCTTCAGGGCACATTGCGCGCGCTTGCCGCATGGGCATTCCTGAATGCACCCCAAACGCGCGCGTCTCATAACTGCACGATGCCACCACCCCGCGATCACCGGTTCCCCCGATGAGAATGGGCTTGCCCGCCAAGCGGCTGTCGAGCAGGCGTTCGACGGACACGAAGAACGTATCGAGGTCGAGGTGAAGGATGGATCGTTGCTGCGGATTCATGGTTTGCTAACTTCGAAGGCAAAGCTAAATATTTTGGCAAACGAAAACCAGTCGTCCGTGAATTTTTCGCTTACGTCTGTGAATTTGGCTTTTTCAGACCAAATGCATTGCCAAATATTTGAGCATGCATTCAAAAACCCCTACCTTCGCCCCCAATGCTCATGGATTTAGCATCCCGCATACGAACGCTGCGCAAGGCCGCCGGATGGACCCAGCAATCCCTTGCGGACGAGTTGGGCTTGAAGCGTTCGGCCCTCGGTGCGTACGAGGAAGGCCGAGCCGAACCGAAGCTCGCCACGTTGATTGCGATGGCGCGACGCTTCGGCATGTCGCTCGATGCCTTCGTGTTGGGCGAATCGGAAGAAGACCGCCAAATGCGTCGGGTGAGCGGCGGCGATTTGCGCGTCTTATCGGTTCCTGTCGATCGCGCTTCCGAGCGGGAGCGTGTGGCCATCGTGCCCGTCCGCGCTGCGGCGGGCTACCTGAGCGGGTATGGCGACCCGGAGTACATGGAGGGGTTGGACCACTTCACCCTGCCGGTGAAGGAGCTCCCTCAGGATGCCACTTACCGCATGTTCCAAATCGAAGGCGAGAGCATGCTGCCCATCCCGCATGGCAGTTACATCCTGGCCCATTACGAGGAGAATTGGGCAAGGGCAGGTGGGATGCGTCCGTACATCGTGGTCACCCGCGATCACGGGGTCGTTTTCAAGCGCGTCGAGAACCGGCTCGACACCCACGGGGACTACTTGCTGATTTCAGACAACCTCGACTTCGCCCCTTACCGAGTGCTCCCCGAAGACGTGATGGAAATGTGGCGCGCCCGGGCATACTTGGCATTCGATTGGCCCACACCAGCGTTTGCGGGCATGGAACGCATCCAAGGCACGCTCGATCAAATGCGCGAAGAACTCCGCTCGATCCAGCAGAAACTCGACTGATTCAATCAGACCCCGAGGGCCACAACCTCTTTCACTTCCGGGATTTTCGCGGTCAGGAGTTGTTCGATGCCGCCTTTGAGGGTCTGCATGGACGAGGGGCAGCCGCTGCAAGCGCCGCGCATGTGGACGTAAACCGTTCCGTCCTTGAAGGCCTTGAAATCGATGGCTCCGCCGTCCTGCTCCACCGCAGGCCGCACGAATTCGTCGAGCAGCGAACGGATGGCGTCGTCCTGCTCCGAGGGCTCAATTTCCTCGTCGCGAATGAAGTCCGCCGATTCGGGCGCGGCCTTGGGAGCGGAGACAGGCTGCGTGAGTTGGTCTTCTACAGCAGCCAATTGCTCCGCGTCTACCGCAACGGGGTGTTCCATCAGCCATTCGCGGATGTATTCGCGCAGCTGCTGCACGATCATTTCCCAGCCCAAGCTTTCGTCCTTCGTCACGGACACAAAAGGACCGCTGATGAAGACGTTGGTCACAAACGGAAAGTGGAACAACTCTGCCGCGAGCGGCGAGCACAGCGCGGCTTCTTGCGGCGAGCGGAACTCCACCTGCTTTCCCGCTTCAATCAAATCGCGATCGGCAACGAATTTCATGACGGCCGGATTGGGCGTCATTTCAGCGTAAACGGATGTGGGAATGGCCATGGTGCAAAGGTAGCAGTCACCCCGTAACTTCGGGCCTTCAAAAGCAGCAGAATCGGAGCATGAATCGTTGGATCCAATCACTCTTATCGGGGGGCGCTGTGTTGGTTTTGGGCACCCTGGGAACGGCCCAAAGCGACCGCCCGGTCAATGGAGCTCCTGACCGGACGTGGTCGGCGCACGTTTGGCATCACGTGACCGCGCACGTGGAACCCGGCCGCGTCATCCAGGACGCCACCTTGGTGTTCAAGGAAGGCCGCATCGTAGCCGTCGGTCCGCATGGCACCGTTTCGGTCGAAGGACCGACCATTGAGCGCGATTTGCGCGGTTACCATGTTTATCCCTCGCTCATTGATTTGGACGCAGATTGGGGATTGGAACATCCCAAGTACGATGCGCCGAATCGCCGAGGGCCACAGGATTTGTCCGATGAACCGGGCCCATTCCATTGGAACGAGGCCATCCACCCCGAGGTGCAAGCGATGGATCTGTACACCGGCGCGGACGATGCCGCTTCGTGGATCGAGGCCGGGGTGGGAGCTGTTTTGACCCATCACCACGATGGCATCGCCCGCGGAACGGGTGCGCTCATGACCCTTCACCCATCACCGCATCAGGCGTGGGTCAAGGGGGCAGCCAGTCGCCACTTCAGCTTCCGAAAGGGCAGTTCCTCGCAGGATTATCCCCGCTCGCTGATGGGAGCCATTGCCTTGTTGGAACAAACCGCGGAGGATGCCAAATGGCACGCCACAGGCAACGAAAACGTCGCCAACCTGAGCCTCGACGCTTGGAATGAGCAACGCGCTTTGCCCGCCTTCATGGAAGTTGGGAACTGGCAAGATGCCCTGCGCGCGGACGCGTTGCGCCAACGCATGGGCGAAGACACGCCTTGGATTTTTGTGGGCATCGTAGACGGTTACCGACAAGTCGAAGCGCTCCAAGCGACGGAGGCGGCATGCGTGCTGCCGTTGAATTTCCCGAAGGCGTTCAATGTGTCGGACCCCATCACTTCGCGGTACATCTCCCTGGAAGAGATGAAGCACTGGGAGTGGGCGCCGGCGCAGGCCGCGACCTTGGCGACGGCGGGGATTCCCATCGCATTCACATCGCGCGGGTTGAAATCCCCCAAGGACCTGATTGCCGCCACGCGCCAAGCCATGAAATATGGACTCTCTGAAGCCGAGGCGCTTGCGGCTTGGACGACCACTCCAGCGGCTTTGGTCCATGCGGAGAAGGAGTTGGGCAAGTTGGCGCCGGGACTGCGCGCGAATTTCGTTTTAACGGATGGCCCCATGTTCGCAGAACCAACGACGTGGTGGGAGCATTGGGTACAAGGCGAATGCCACGTGCTGCAAGCCCTTCCTGAGATTGACCCGAGGGGCCGGTACGACGTCACGTTGGATGGGGACGTGGAGCGGTTGGTGGTAGAGGGAGCTGCGGCGCGTCCTCGGGCGCATTGGGAGCGGATTGAAGGTGGAGACACCACCAAGATTCAGGTTCAATTGAATTTGGAGCAACGCCAATTGACCCTCACCACGCCGGGGGAAACGTGGGGCTGGGAAGGAGTGGTTCGATTGGCGGGCAATGTTTGGATGGACAGCCGCATTTGGGAAGGCACGGGCCGCACCCCTTCGGGCGATTCGTTCAGCTGGAGTGCAATTCGCCAATCGGATGGGGAAGGCGCGTCACCGCAGGTTGCCGACTCGCTTCAACGGCCGCCCGCGCTGGGACCGGTTACCCATCCGTTCATGGCATTCGGTCGCGCTGAACGTCCTGAACAGCGCACGGTGTTGTTTCAAGGAGCCACGGTTTGGACGAACGAGGTGGAGGGAATTTTGGAGACGGCGGACGTGTTGATTCACGAAGGCCAAATCCTTGCGGTTGGCCGCGATTTGGACCCTTCCGCAGCATTCGGAAAGCGCCCCGTACCGAACGACTTAGAGGTCATCAACGCCCGCGGAAAGCACCTCACATCGGGCATCATTGACGAACACAGCCACATCGCTGCGGTCCGCGGAATCAATGAGGGGACGCAGTCGAGCAGTGCCGAAGTCAGCCTGGAACACGTCATCGATGCGGAAGACATCGATGTGTACCGCCAACTGGCCGGAGGCGTCACCACTTCCCAGATTTTGCACGGATCCGCAAACCCCATCGGCGGCCAAAGTGCCCTCATCAAGCTGCGCTGGGGCGCAACACCGCAAGAAATGTTGGTTCAAGACGCGCCGCCCTTCATCAAGTTCGCGTTGGGCGAGAACGTGAAGCAGAGCAACTGGGGCGACGACCAAACCGTCCGCTTCCCCCAAACCCGCATGGGCGTCGAGCAGGTCTTTTATGAGCGGTTCCTCGCAGCGGCCGAATACGCGGAGGCATGGCGTACTTACGATCGGGCTGTGAGCGACTGGGAGCGCCGGTTTTTCCGGAGGGGCAATCCTCCGGTGCCACCGCGTCGGGATTTGGAACTGGAAGTGCTGGGCCAAATCCTCTCCGGAGAACGCCACATCACCTGCCACAGCTACCGCCAAGACGAGATCAACATGTTGATGCACGTGGCGGACAGCCTGGGCTTCCGCATCAACACCTTCACCCACATCCTCGAGGGATACAAGGTGGCCGATAAGCTCGCTGAGCACGGCGCCGCGGGCAGCACGTTCAGCGATTGGTGGGCCTACAAGTACGAAGTGAAGGACGCCATCCCGTACAACGGTGCGGTATTGCACGGACAGGGCGTGCTCACGGGATTCAACTCGGACGATGCGGAGATGGCGCGTCGCCTGAACCAAGAGGCGGCCAAAGCCATGAAATACGGCGGTGTTTCGGAGGAGGAGGCGTGGAAATTCGTCACCCTGAACCCCGCTCGAATGCTGCACATCGACGACCGAGTGGGGTCGATTGCGCCGGGAAAGGACGCGGATTTGGTCTTGTGGAATGGCCCGCCGATGAGCATTTACACCCGAGCGGAACAAACTTGGGTGGATGGGCGATGCGAATACAGCCTCGAAGAAGACGCGCAACTTCGGGCGGCGATTCAAATCGAGCGCGCCCGGTTGATCCAAGCCATGCTCGCAGACCCAAGCGAAGAACGCCAAACCCCGACGTTCAAGCCGGCCTTCCACTACCACTGTGACACCCAACTCGAAGAAACCCGATGAAGCGCTTACTCGCCATCGCGATCGGTGCCGCGCTCTTTGCGGCAACCGGGTTCGCACAACCCACACCTGCCCCGGAACAGTCGGAATCCATCCTGTTGCTCGGAGGCATTGCGCATTTGGGGACGGGTGACGTCATCGAAGGGGCAGCCATCGGTCTGCGCGACGGCAACATCGATTTTGTGGGCCGTGAACGGGACGCGGACCCCGGTCGCTACCGACGCGTCATCGATGTGAGCGGGCGGCACATTTACCCCGGCTTCATCGCGGCGAACACGACCTTGGGACTCCAGGAAATCGAGGCCGTTCGCGCCACCCGGGATTATTCGGAAGTGGGCACCTACACCCCCCACGTGCGCAGCTTGATCGCCTACAACACGGACAGCGAAGTCACCCCGACGGTGCGCACGAATGGCGTGCTGCTCGGGCAACCCACGCCCCGCGGAGGCATCCTCACCGGCTCATCCTGCGTGGTGCAGTTCGACGCGTGGAACTGGGAGGACGCGGCCATTCGCGAAGTGGACGGCCTTCACATGCACTGGCCGACTTCGTATCACCGGCATCGCGACCACGGCATGCTCGACGTGGTTCGGTCGAAAACCTATGACCAAACCGTCCAAGAAATCACCCACTTCTTCGACGAGGCCGCGGCCTACGCCAAGTCGCATCCGCGTCCTTTGGCGGGAGATTTGCGGACGGCACGCGACGTGCGGTTGGAAGCCATGCGCCCGTTGTTCGAAGGTCGCGTGAACCTCTACGTGCACGTGGATGACGCCAAGGGCATTGCCGACGTCGTCCATTTCAAGCGGGAATACGGCCTCAAAAACGTGGTGCTGGTGGGCGGGACGGAAGCTTACTTGGTGGCGGATTTGCTGCGAGAGAACGGGGTTTCTGTGTTGCTCAATCGCACGCACGAGTTGCCGCAGTTGCCGGAAGATGACGTGGATTTGGCCTTCCGATTGCCGAAGTTGCTCGAGGACGAGGGCGTGCTCTATGGCATCCAATGTGGCGGCCGGATGGAGCACATGAACACGCGCAACCTGCCGTTTTACGCAGGCACGGCGGCGGCTTACGGCTTGACGTACGAGCAAGCCGTTCGGGCCATTTCACTCAACGTGGCCCAAATCCTCGGCATCGAACAGCACTGGGGTTCCATTGAAACCGGAAAAACCGCGACGCTGTTCGTTTCGGATGGGGATGCTTTGGACATGCGTTCAAACCGCGTGTCGCTGGCGTTCATCCAAGGCCGTGAAATCGACCTCGATCAACGCCAGCGACAGCTCTACCGGAAGTACCAAGAGAAGTACGACGCCCCCATCATCGATTGAACGTCAATCGACGGCGAGGGGCAAGTCCTTCGGTGACCTCACCTCGTAGCGGTAGACCCAGTCCTCCGTTTTGCCCGCGGGAATGCGAAGGTCCCAGACCACGAGTCCGGTTTCATCGTCGATTTCGGCCCCGGAAGCCTTCGTCGCGTTGATTTCGATTTCCTCATTGTCCGCAAGCGGGAGTTGGTCTTCGACTTCGATGTGGATTTCGGCGCGTTTGCGGTTGGTGATGGAGAATTCGTAGGCCCGGAGGTATTCGTGGCGACCGCTGAGGAGGTTCGTGTTGTTCTCCCGCTCGATGCGCTTTCGGCGCACTTGGATGCCGGGATCGGGCCCAAGGGAGATGGACAGGGTGTCCTCGACGAAATCGAGGCGCAATTGGCTTTCGCCCACGTAATCGTCTTCGAAGTAGATGTGCATCCGCCCGTCGATGAGGTCCAGCTCTTCCCAATCCGTGAAGTGAGCAGTCAGGTACACTTGTGGATCGAGTTTGGGCGTGACTTGGTACAGGTATTCCACGGGGATGGCGTGTTCTTGGATGCGGACGGCGTGGGATTGGCCGTCGGAAGGGATGTCGTGGCGGGCGCCGATGTCGAAACGCGTAGAGGTCGGAGAGTGCCCGACTTGCACTGCAGCGAAGTCCATGCGGGGTTGTTCGGAGAACGATTCGCGACGGCTTGACCGGCCGCCGAAGAGCGATTCTTCGGACTCCACCTCGTCCATCAGGGCCATCGAGGCGAGCAAGTGCTGCTGTGGCGCCAAGGCCACGTTCATCACCGGCGCTGAAATGTTGAGGCTTTCCGTGGCATAGCCCGCGGCCGAGTACGACAAGTTCACCGTGTTCGCGGGCACGTTCATAGTGTAGAAACCGTTGATGTCCGTGGTGGCTGTGGCGCCGTGGCCTATGGCGACGACTTGGGCGCCGACGAGGGGATTGCCGTTGGCGTCGTAGAGTTGCCCGCGGACTTGGTTCACGTTGGGGTTGTACGGTTGGGCGCGAAGCCAAGCGTTGGCGGAGTTGCCTCCAACGGCGCGGCCGGTGTAAGCGCCGTCGAGCACTTTCGGTTGGAGGGTCGGCTTGCTCCGGTTTTTGCTCGGCGTACCCGTTGCGATGCTCATGCCGACGTCGTCCCAATCTTCACCCGTGGACTGGTGGACCATGGCTTGGTATTCGAGCTTCAAGGGGTCGGTGATTTCTTCCACCCGCGCGTTGTAAGAAGGGGTCCAGCCGGCGTTCGCCATCCAGTAGGACAGCAGCAGCTTGCCTTTGCCCGCGGTTTCCGCGTCGATGTTCACCAGGACTTCGAGCGAGGTAGCGGTTTGGAGGGGCGGCAGGGCGCGCATTTGGGCGTCGATTTGGACCATCTCCTCATTCAATTCTTCAACGGCCAAATCAATCGCCTGCCGGCCCTCAAGCACCGCCGTAAACCGTTCGCGGAAGAACGCATCCGCCTCCATGAGCCGCGCCAAATCCACCCCGCTGTCCTTCACCGTGAAACTCTGGTTGTTCAACAGCAGGCTTTCCTCGCGATCGTAAATGACCCGGCGCGCATTGAGCCGGTTCACTTCCTTGACCTTCTCATTCCGCTGCGCCTGCAGTGCGTTGTGAGCTTCCAGGCTGCCCAACCCGCTGATGGTGTCGGTGTGGTAGCGGTGGGAAATGCTGACCACCGTGAAGTTGCCGTTGCCCGTCACCCGGAGTTGGGCGGGGTCAATGGCTGTACTCAAGTCTGTAAAAACCAAAGACAAACGCCCCGAATTGTGCGAGAAATCCGCCACGCGTTCCACCTGGGCACCTTGCTGGTACACCACCACGTGGTCGATGTCGGATTCGAGGGCTTTTTCGTTGTGTTCCGCGAGCGAAAGCGCGAAAGAAGGGGTGCTCAGGCCCAACAGGGCGAGCAGGGAAAGAAATGGGCGCATGGACACGAAGTTTGAAATGGAATCTCCGCGCCGCGAAGCAAGTCCCGTGCCAAAAAGTTCAAAGAGCGCCGTATCCGAGCGCTACCCGCACGCGGTTCAGCACGACGTGAGCGACTTCGGAGGCCCGCTTTGCCCCCGCCTGCAGCTCCGCATCCAACGCACCGCGATCTGCCATCCAGCGGTTGAATTCGTCTCGTTCGGTCGCGAAGCCGTCCACGACCGCCTCGAGCAGGGCCTTTTTTGCATGGCCCCAGCCGTATCCGCCGGCCCGCAGCTGTTCCGCCATGTGGGCGGCCGCGCTATCGCCCGCAACGAGCGCGTAAAGCCGCGTCACGGGGTTGGAATCGGGGTCTTTCGGATCCTCCAGCGCCGTGGCATCCGTCTCGATTTCCTTGTTGATCCGCTTCTTCAGAGCCTTCGGGTCGTCGAAGATGTTGAGGGTGTTGTCGCGGGATTTGGACATCTTTTCACCGTCCAAACCGGGCACCAGCATCACCGATTCCTGTGTCACCGCTTCGGGAAGCACGAAGACCTCGGTTTGCATCGCGTTGTGCAGGC
The DNA here is from genome assembly GCA_964390365.1 of uncultured Comamonadaceae bacterium. Taxonomy (GTDB): domain Bacteria; phylum Bacteroidota; class Bacteroidia; order Flavobacteriales_D; family Sanyastnellaceae; genus JALQTD01. The sequence continues at coordinate 19,253 of CAYMHW010000024.1, forward strand.
GCTTCGCCACGTCGCGCGTGAATTCGAGGTGCTGCATTTGGTCTTTCCCCACCGGCACGAACTCCGCATCGTAGAGCAGGATGTCGGCGGACATGAGCATGGGGTAGGTGAACAAGCCGGTGTTCACGGAAGCTGCGCCGCCCTTGAGGTTGGCGGTTTTGTCCTTGAAGCTGTGCGCCAGTTCCAGCCGGCTCACCGGGAAGAAGCAGTTGAGGTACCAGGCCAATTCGGCCGCCTGCGGCACGTCGCTCTGCCGATAAAACACCGAACGGCGCGCATCCAGCCCGAACGCCAGCCAAGCCGCCGCCACCGCGTACGTGTTGTCGCGCAGGGTGTTGGCGTCTTTGATTTGGGTCAACGAGTGCATGTCCGCGATGAAGAGGAACGACTCGTTGTCGGGGTCATTTGCCTGCGCAATGGCGGGTCGAATGGCCCCTAACAAGTTGCCCAAATGCGGAATTCCCGTGGCCTGGATGCCGGTGAGGATGCGCGCCATGGTGCCGAATCAGTTGCAGAATTCGTCGAAGGCCATCTTGAGGTGCTCGGCGATCATTTCCGCCGTGCGCCCTTCAATGTGGTGGCGTTCGACCATGCTGACCAGCTTGCCGTCCTTGAACAAACCGATGCTCGGCGAGCTCGGAGGATAAGGGAGCATGTACTGGCGCACGCGGTCCACCGCATCGCGGTCCACGCCGGCAAACGCCGTGAACAGGTGAGCGGGCTTCGTGCCGTGTTGCACTGCGAGCTTCACGGCGGGCCGCATGGAACCGGCCGCGCAACCGCATACGCTGTTCAACACGACCAAGGCCGTGCCCGATTCAGCGAGCGCCGCGTCGACGGCGTCAGAGGTGGTCAATTCCGTGAATCCGACTTGCGTCAGGTCTTCCCGCATGGGGGCTACGAGTTCAGGTGGGTACATCGTGGTTAGTTTTCGTCAGGTGCAGTGGAACGAAGGTACAATTCCGCGTATTGCGCGTCGTCGATGGGGCTGGGCGCATCGATCATCACGTCGCGACCGGAATTGTTCTTCGGGAAGGCGATGAAATCGCGGATGGAGTCGCTGCCGCCAAACAGCGAACACAAGCGGTCAAATCCCAGCGCCAACCCACCATGGGGCGGAGCGCCGTAGGTGAACGCGCTCATCAAGAAACCGAACTGTGCTTCGGCTTCTTCCGGCGTGAATCCGAGCAGGTCGAACATCCGGCTCTGGATGCCGCGGTCGTGGATCCGAATGGACCCCCCGCCGATTTCCACGCCGTTGATGACCATGTCGTACGCATTCGCGCGCACCGCTCCCGGATCCGTTTCGATGAGGTCGAAGTGCTCGGGTTTGGGGGAGGTGAAGGGGTGGTGCATCGCGTGGAAACGCTCGGATTCTTCGTCCCACTCGAGGAGCGGGAAATCGACCACCCAAAGTGGACGGAACACCTTCGGATCGCGCAATCCCAGGGCCGACCCCATGTGCAACCGCAGTTCGTTGAGTTGCTTGCGCGTCTTGTCCAAATCCCCCGACAGCATGAGGATGAGGTCACCGGGCTGGGCGCCGGAAGCCTCCACCCACGCCGCACGGGCGTCGTCATCGAAGAACTTGTCGACGCTGGACTTCGTGCTGCCGTCCTCGTTCACTTTGCAGTAAACCAATCCCTTCGCTCCGATTTGCGGGCGCTTCACCCAATCCGTCAAGGCATCGAGCTGCTTGCGGGTGTATTCCCCGCAACCCGTTGCCACGATGCCGAGCACGGCTTCCGCCGCATCGAAAACGCCGAAGCCCTTGCCCTGCGCTACCGGCGCAAAGTCCTGGAATTCCATGCCAAACCGCACATCGGGCTTGTCCGACCCATAGCGGGCCATCGCCTCGTCGTACGTCATCCGCGGGAAGTCCCCGATTTCGTGGTTCAATACGACCTGAAAGAGGTGCCGCACGAGGCCTTCGAAGGTGTTCAGGATGTCTTCCTGCTCCACGAAGGCCATCTCGCAGTCGATTTGGGTGAACTCCGGCTGGCGATCGGCGCGCAGGTCCTCGTCGCGGAAGCACTTCACGATTTGGTAGTACCGATCGAAACCGGAAACCATGAGCAGCTGCTTGAACGTCTGGGGCGACTGCGGCAGGGCGTAGAACTGGCCGGGGTTCATGCGCGAGGGCACCACGAAATCGCGCGCGCCTTCCGGCGTGGACTTGATGAGGTAGGGCGTCTCGACCTCGATGAACTCAATGGAATCGAGGTACTTCCGCGTTTCGATGCTGAGTCGGTGACGCAGCATCAGGTTGTTCTGGACGGGTTTGCGGCGCAGGTCGAGGTAGCGGAATTGCATCCGCAAGTCGTCGCCGCCGTCGGTCGCGTCCTCGATCGTGAACGGCGGCGTTTTCGAAGCGTTCAGGATTTCGAGTTGGCGCACTTCGATCTCGATTTCGCCGGTCGGGATGTTCGCGTTTTTCGATTCGCGTTCGACGACCACCCCGGTGGCTTTGATGACGAATTCCCGGCCGAGTTTCCGCGCTTTCAGGCAGAGGCCCTCGTCGGTGTCCATGTTGAAGGCCAATTGGGTGAGGCCAAACCGGTCGCGCAAGTCGACGAAGGTCATTCCCCCGAGGTCGCGGGACCGTTGGACCCAACCGCTCAAGGTGACGGTCTGTCCGGCGTGTTCGAGGCGGAGTTCGCCGCAGGTATGGGATCGGTGCATGAAAGTGCCTTTTTTCAGGTGTGCAAATTTACCACGGAAACCGCAGTGCTGGGGTGTCCGGGGGCGCCCAAATCGGGAGGGCGCCGATTCCCGTACGGGTTCGGATGGGCGTGGGTTTCGCCGTAGTTTTGGCGGTGGTGGGATTTGGCCTGGGGCTGAAGCCGCCAACGAATCGTTTCAACCCGCCGGAAAAGGTGCCGGCTGACAACCCCGAAGAGCATGTCCGATACCCCTTCAACCCCGATGGAACGCCTGGAAAATTTGCGCGCAGAAGCCCTCAAAGGCGGCGGTGAGGCGCGCATTGAAGCCCAACACGCGAAGGGCAAATTGACGGCGCGCGAGCGGATTTCCCTGCTCCTCGATCCCGACAGCTTCGAGGAAATCGGCATGCTCGTGAAGCACCGTTCGACGAACTTCGGGCTGGACAAGCAGCAGTTCCTCGGCGACGGCGTGGTCACGGGTTACGGGCGCATTGACGGACGGCTGGTGTACGTGTTCTCGCAGGATTTTACGGTCCTCGGGGGCTCGTTGGCGGAGGCGCACGCGGAGAAGATTTGCCGGGTGATGGATTTGGCGATGCAGAACGGTGCGCCGGTCATCGGCCTGAATGACAGCGGTGGGGCGCGCATCCAAGAGGGCGTGGTGTCCCTCGGCGGGTACGCGGACATTTTCCACCGCAACGTGCAGGCGAGCGGCGTCATTCCCCAGTTGTCGGGCATCCTCGGTCCGTGCGCCGGCGGTGCGGTTTACAGCCCGGCATTGACGGATTTCATTTTCATGGCAGAGGGTTCGAGCTACATGTTCGTAACGGGGCCTAACGTGGTGAAGACCGTGACGCATGAGGAGGTGACGAGCGAGGAGTTGGGCGGAGCGAAAACCCACGCGTCCAAATCGGGTGTCACCCACTTCACGGCCCCCAACGAAGCCGCGGTCATCCAGCAAATCAAGCGGGTTCTGTCCTACCTCCCGTCCAACTGCGAGGACTTGCCTCCGACAGTGGATTACACCCCCGGATCCGAGGAACGACCGGCGTTGAACGACCTCGTGCCCGTGAATGCTCAGCAGCCGTATGACATCCGCGATGCCATTGAAGGCACCGTGGATGCGGGCAGTTTTTGCGAAGTGCAGCGCGACTACGCGGAGAACATCGTGTGCGGTTTTGCTCGGATTGCGGGCCGGAGCATCGGCGTGGTGGCGAACCAGCCGGCCTTTCTTGCGGGCGTGCTGGACATCAAGGCGTCGAACAAGGCGGCCCGGTTCGTGCGAACCTGCGATGCGTTCAACGTGCCGTTGCTGGTGTTCGAGGATGTGCCCGGGTTTTTGCCCGGAACGGACCAAGAGTGGAACGGCATCATCAGCAACGGCGCCAAGCTCTTGTACGCGTTCAGCGAGGCCACCGTTCCGCGCATCACCGTCATCACGCGCAAGGCATACGGTGGAGCATACGATGTGATGAACAGTTCGCACATTGGTGCGGATTTGGTCTACGCTTGGCCCACGGCTGAGATTGCGGTGATGGGGGCCAAAGGCGCTGCAGAGATCATTTTCCGTCGAGAAATTGCCGCAGCAGAAGACCCGGCTGCGGCCCTTGCCGCACGGGAGGCCGAGTACGCCGAGCTGTTCGCTCACCCGTACAACGCGGCCGCCCGCGGTTACGTTTCGGAGGTCATCGCCCCATCGGAAACGCGGGCGAAGCTCATCCGCGCGTTCCAAATGCTCGAGAACAAGGCCGCGAAGTTGCCGAAAAAGAAACACGGCAACCTCCCGCTTTGAGCGGAACGTTGCCGTGTGAAATGGAAACGGACGGGAATCAGGCGCCGACGCGCTTGATGCTGCAGCCCACCGCGGGCGTCGAGGAAATGGAAATGGACTCACCCCGCGATGCGCTCTTCGCGGCTTGGAGCACGTACCGCTCGGACACCTCGCTCGAGCGGTTCACGTTGTCGTCGATGGCTCCCGTGTAGATGAGGGTGCCTGCCGCGTCAAGCATGTACACGTGGGGCGTCTTCATCGCTCCGAAAGCGTCCGCGAGTTCGTGGTTTGCGTCCACGACGTAAGGAACGGTGTATGAGGCCGCCTTCGCGTGCTCGACCATGGCTTCCATCGAGTCAACCCCTTCGCGCTTCGCCTCGTTCGAATTCACGAGGATCATGCCAAATCCCAATCCCTCCAACCGCGCCGCCAGCTCGTTGTACCGGCCTTCCCAGCCCTCGGATTTCTCGCCGTTGCCGACCACGAAAGGGCAGGTGTTGCAGCTGAATACGACCACGGTGCCGTTGGGCCCCATGGTGGAATTGAGGGTGTGGTTGATTCCGTCAACGCCGGGCATTTCGCGGTCGAGGAAGGGAGCTTTTTGGCCCACTTCCAGTCCGCTCTCAGCGGTGATCGTCAATGGATTACCAACAAACGGGACGTTCGCCCAAGACCCCGCGCTCATTCCGAGCGCCAAGGCCAAACCGAGGATTTTCATCATGTCGAATCAACAATTGAAGTTCCTCCGAAGTTCTGAAAAATTCAGCCCTCCATCAACCCACAAGCGCGATTACTTGATGAGCAGCGCGTCTCCGTATGCGAAGAAGCGGTACTTCTCCTTGATGGCTTCCTGGTAGGCGTCCTGGATCAATTCCAAGCCAGCGAAGGCCGAAGACATCATCAGCAACGTGCTCTGGGGCGTGTGGAAGTTGGTGATGAGCGCGTCGGAAATCTTGAAGTCGTACTTCGGGAAAATGAACTTGTTCGTCCAGCCGCTGAACGGCTTCAAGGTGTTCGTGGTGCTCACCGAAGTCTCCATGGCGCGAAGGGCCGTCGTCCCCACAGCAACGATGCGTTTGCCGTTTTCTTTCGCCCGGTTCACGATGTCACAACAATCCTCCGGAATGTTGAGTTGCTCAGAATCCACCTTGTGCTTCGTCAGGTCCTCCACTTCGACGGGACGGAATGTACCGAGGCCGATGTGCAGGGTCAAGTAAGCCATGTCAATCCCTTTGATTTCCAGTCGCTTGAGCAAGTGCTTTGAGAAGTGCAACCCCGCCGTCGGCACGGCTACGGCGCCCAAGTTCTTCGCGTAAATCGTTTGGAACCGGTCCCGATCCTCGGGCTCGACCTCTCGGGTGATGTAGCGGGGAAGCGGGGTTTCGCCCAACTTGAAGATGACGTCCATGAACTGTTCCGGCGTGCCATCAAAGAGAAAGCGCAAGGTCCGCCCGCGCGACGTGGTGTTGTCGATGACTTCGGCCACGAGTTCATCGTTATCGCCGAAGTACAGCTTGTTGCCGATGCGAATCTTCCGAGCGGGATCGACCAACACGTCCCACAACAGGCTTTCGCGGTTCAATTCACGCAACAAAAAGACTTCAATCACGGCGCCCGTCTTCTCCTTGTTGCCATACAGTCGAGCAGGGAACACGCGGGTGTCGTTCGCCACGAACACGTCTCCCGGATCGAATTCGTCGAGCACGTCCTTGAACATTTTGTGCTCGAAGGTGCCCGTTGCCCGGTCCACCACCAGCAACCGGCTGTCATCGCGGTTGTCCAAGGGGTATTGCGCAATCAAATCCTTTGGAATTTCGTACTTGAAATGGGAGAGTTTCATTCTTTCCAAAACTACCTTTGGTTTTTGAGCTGCGAGGCGATTCTGAAGTCAGGCGAATCCTTACTTCAAGCCGGCAAAGGTACAAAATCGCCACACCTTTGTCAAGTCTTTTCCGCCGGGCAGTTGGCGATGCGCTCCACCGCCTCCTCGACTGTCCACAACTGGTCCTCAAGGAACTGCCCACTGGCCGTTCGGCGCAACGCAACCAGCGTTCCCCCGACCCCCAGCGCCTCCCCGAGGTCGCGACCGATGGAACGGATGTACGTTCCTTTGCTGCATCGAATGTCCAACGTGGCATCGCAAACAATGTGGCCGTCCACTTCGCGGCGTTCAAAGGCGGTCAATTCAAGTCCGTGCACCGTCACTTCCGCCCACCGCATCGCGATTTCGCCCCCCGCTCGCGCCACCTTGTACGCCCGCTTCCCATCTACTTTTTTCGCGGAAAATACAGGGGGACGCTGCTGGATCGCACCGCGAAAGGCCCCCAAGGCCGATTCCACGGCTTCCTGGGTCAAGTGGCTCGCATCCACCCAGCGTTCCACGGGGGTTTCCGCGTCGAGCGAGGCCGTGAAAGCGCCGAGCCGCACCGTGGTCCGGTAGGCCTTTTCTTCGGCCATCAGCCCTTCGATTTGCTTCGTCATGCGGCCCGTGCAGAGGACCAGGACGCCCGTAGCGAGCGGGTCGAGCGTGCCGGCGTGGCCGACCTTGATCTTCTTGAACCCGAACGTTTTGCGGATGGTGTACCGGAGTTTATTGACGACGTCGAAGGAGGTCCATTCGAGGGGTTTGTCGATGAGCAGGATTTGGCCTGTGCGAAAGTCTTCCCCCTCCTCAAACGTCATGATCGGTTGCATGCGGTAAAGCTACTTCTCAGGGCGATTGAACCCTTTCACGTAACATTCTCTTAACTTTGAGGTAAAGTTTGTAACTTTCGGTTAACAATCATCGTTCAACTGGGCATGAAGGCGCTAAGAATCGTGTGGAGTTTGGGGCTGTGCCTCGGCTTGATGGCGGGTGCGACCGGGCAGGAGTATGTTCCTGAGCCGGTGGTGCCTTCGGCTGTTCAGGCCAAATGGGCAGTCGGCTGGGACGCCGGCCGCCTCCTCCGTGGCCAAGCCGTTGCGACCGTTGAACGTTGGTTCCACCCGGAATTCTCGGTCCAAGCCGTAGCCGGTGCGCTCGTCACCGACCCCGTGTCGGGCTGGCCCGTGTTGGGCGGTGAATTCGACGCGGCTTCCTTGGAGTCCGGCACGACCGCAGGCTTGGGCGTGCGGTTCCATCCCACCCCGGCGCCGGACGCGCCGCTGCGGGCGTTCGTGGGCTTTGAAGTGAACCGCGACCGGTTTGAAGTTCGCTCGGAGGCGGTGACCAACGTGTGGGTGCACCGTGAGTTGCGTGCCCTCATCGGTGCGACGCGGACGTGGGGCGACCACTGGGCGGTGACGGGGCACGTGGCCGTCAATGCCACGCACGACCGGTACGCTCGCCGGTCGGTGGCGACTGGAACGTCGAACTTTTCTGCACCGGGCCGGGTCGCGGGCGTCCAGCTCGCGTACCGCTGGTGAGCTCAGTTCGCTTCGGTCTTTTCGGCTCGGTACTCGGGTGCCGCTTGTTCCGCTCGAATGCCGGCAATGGATTCGAGCAGCTCCAGCGCCTCGTGAGGCGACGTGACGTCCTCGATGGAGAGCCGCAACCCGCCGTTGCGCTGGTACATTTTGGTCCGCTTCGGATGCCCCTTCAAATAGTCCAAAACCCGTGCAAACACAGGCCCCTGGTAGTACGGCGACTCCTCATCCGACACGAACGCCGCAATGAGCTTGCCCGACTTCAGCACCACCTTTTCCATCCCGAGGAACTCCGCGAGCCACCGCAACCGGATGGTGTCAATGAGCCCTTCCGCCTGCTCCGGGATCTCCCCAAACCGGTCTTCCAACCGCGCCTTGAAGGCCGCTAAATGCTCCTCCTTATCGAGGTCGTCCAACTCCCGATACAACGCGATCCGCTCGGGGATGTCACTGACGTAATCGTCTGGTAACAAGAGCTCAAAGTCCGTTTCAATGGCCGCTTCCCGCACAAACCGGCGCGGCGCATCCTCCGAATGGAACAGGTCTTCGAACTGCTCGTCCTTGAGTTCCTGAACGGCCTCGGCGAGGATCTTTTGGTACATGTCGAACCCGAGCTCCGAAATGAAGCCGCTTTGCTCGCCGCCCAACAAATCCCCGGCCCCGCGGATGTCGAGGTCGCGCATGGCGATTTGGATGCCGCTTCCGAGGTCGCTGA
>CAYMHW010000025.1:0-27665 GCA_964390365.1 uncultured Comamonadaceae bacterium
AGTCCTATGCCGGTGCGGCGGCCTTGGCCCAAGCCGCGGGTTACCTTGAAAACATAGCGGGCTACTCCTTGGAAACGGGGAACTGGCTCGTCGCGCCGGGCATGTCGGCCCAAGCCGCCATCGATCGCGCCGAAGCCGGTGACACGGTGACCCTCCTCAACGGTACCCACGCCTTCACTTCCACGGTGAACGTGAACAAGGTGCTCACGCTCGAAGGCGAGTCGGAGACGGGCACGACGTTGAGCTGCGCGTCCTTGTTAGAGGCGTATGGCATCGCCGTGCAGTCGCCGAGTGTGAAGTTGCGGAACTTGACCGTGGACGGTTCGGGTACTGCGGTCTTCGGCATCCACGTGCAGCCGAACACGTCCAACATTTGGTTGAAGGGCCTGACCGCGTCGAATTGCGTCCAAAACGGCATCTCGTTCACGGGCACGAACGAAGAAGAAGGCGAAAGCACGGTTGAAGACATCACGGTCACGAACAACGGCCTGACGGGCCTCGGCTTCGGCGCTTCGCAATCGGTCTTTGTCAGGGACATCACCGGCTCGGGCAATGCCGGGAGCGACATCGGCATTTACATCGGGGACTACACGGAACAGCCCAATGACTATTTGGTCTTCGCGGAACCCCTGAACGTGGCGGTGATCAGCTACACGATTGAGGAAAACGACCCCGCGGGCTTCGAGGTGGTCGCTTCCACGGATGATGAATCGGATGCGCTGTTCAACGAGAATGCGAACGTGGTGGTTCCCGAGGATTGGAACCACGTGCTCGTTGCGGACGTTCCTGCAGCGAACCCACCCGCAGCTTCAGCGTTCACGGTGTACGCACTGACCAAATCGGCATTCTACAGCACCCTTGCCGGGGCGTACTCGAGCAGTCCAATTTTCCAAAACATCGCAGGCTACTCCTTGGAGACGGGGAACTGGTTGGTCGCTCCGGGCATGTCGGCCCAAGCCGCCATCGACCGCGCCGAAGCCGGTGACACGGTGACACTCCTCGACGGCACCCACGCCTTCACTTCCACGGTGAATGTGAATAAGGCGATCACGCTGGAAGGCGAGTCGGAAGCGGGCACCACGTTGAGCTGCGCTTCCCTGACGGAAGCCTACGGCATCGCGGTGCAGTCGCCGAGTGCGACCCTTCAGAACTTGACGGTGGACGGTTCGGGCACTGCCGTTTTCGGCATCCACGTACAGCCGAATACGTCCAACGTTTCATTGAGCGGCCTGACCGCCTCGAACTGCCTCCAAAACGGCATCTCGTTCACGGGTACGAACAACACGGAGGGCGGTAACACCGTCACGGACGTCACGGTGACTAACAACGGCTTGACGGGACTCGGCTTTGGCGCCTCGCAGTACGTCACGGTCAGCGACGTCACCGGCGGAGGCAATGCGAGCAGCGACATCGGCATCTACATCGGGTCGTACGATTTGCAGCGAAACGATGGTTTGGTCTTCGAGGAACCCCTCAACGTCAACGCCATCACCTACACCATCGAGGCGAATGATCCCGAGGGCTTCGAAGTGGTGGCTTCTACGGTTGACGACACGGATGCGCTTTACGTTGCCGATGCCAACGTGGTGGTTCCAGAAGAGTGGAATCACGTGTTGATCTCAGAGGTGAACCAGGTGATAGCCCCGGGAACGTCGACGTTCTCAGCGTATGCTTTGATGAAGCCCGAGTCGTATGCCGCTGCGGCAGCCGCGGCCCAAGCTGCGGGTTATCTTGAAAACATCGCGGGTTATTCCTTGGAGACGGGGAACTGGCTGGTCGCGCCGGGCATGTCGGCCCAAACCGCCATCGACCGCGCCGAAGCCGGTGACACGGTGACGCTCCTCGACGGCACCCACGCCTTCACTTCCACGGTGAACGTGAACAAGGCGATCACGCTGGAAGGCGAGTCGGAAGCGGGCACCACGTTGAGCTGCGCCTCCCTGACGGGGGCCTACGGCATCGCGGTGCAGTCGCCGAGTGCGACCCTTCAGAACTTGACGGTGGACGGTTCGGGCACTGCCGTTTTCGGCATCCACGTACAGCCGAATACGTCCAACGTTTCATTGAGCGGCCTGACCGCCTCGAACTGCCTCCAAAACGGCATCTCGTTCACGGGTACGAACAACACGGAGGGCGGTAACACCGTCACGGACGTCACGGTGACTAACAACGGCTTGACGGGACTCGGCTTTGGCGCCTCGCAGTACGTCACGGTCAGCGACGTCACCGGCGGAGGCAATGCGAGCAGCGACATCGGCATCTACATCGGGTCGTACGATTTGCAGCGAAACGATGGTTTGGTCTTCGAGGAACCCCTCAACGTCAACGCCATCACCTACACCATCGAGGCGAATGATCCCGAAGGCTTCGAAGTGGTGGCTTCCACCGTCGACGACACCGATGCGCTATACAATGCCGAGGCCAACGTGGTGGTTCCGGCGAATTGGAACCACGTGTTGATCACGGACGTGAACCAAGTGATTGCCCCCGGAGCGTCCACGTTCTCGGGCTATGCCTTGATGAAGGAAGAGGCGTATGGCGCTGCGGCGGCCGCGGCCCAAGGGGTGGGTTACCTTGAGAACATCGCGGGCTACTCGTTGGAGACCGGTCACTGGGTCGTGGCGGAGGGCATGAGCATCCAGGCTGCGGCTGACCGCGCGTCTGCGGGCGATGTCATTGACCTCCAAGCGGGCTCGTTTACGGAGTCCGTGACCACCGCGGTCCCGTTGACGATTGAGGGGGTCGGCTCGGAAACGGTCCTCGGTGCGGAGGCGGATTGGGTGTTGGATTTGGCCTCGGGCACGGCGGCCGATGAGCGGACGACCTTGCGGAATGTGCGGTTGAATGCAGCCCAAAACGGAGTCAAACTCCACGCATTCAGCACCTTGGAAAGCGTCGAGGTCAGCGACATGACCGGCACGGCGGTGCAACTCCTCGGCGACGACGCGATCATCGCCCAATCCCAAATCAACCAAAACGCCATCGGACTTCAAGTCGCGGCCGCCGATGCGCCGTCGAACCTTACGGTCACGGGCTCGCAGTTCAACGGGAACTCCGTAGCGGGCTGGTCCATGGTGGCTCCCACCGGACAAGTGACCTCCTTGTTGGGCTTCGCGGCCTCGGGCAATGCGTTCGAAGGCAATGGCGTGGGCATCGAGTCGAACCGACTGGCCGGCCTCACGTTGACGGGCAACGCATTCAGCAACACCACCGCCGACGTCAGCCTCGACGCTTCGGAGCTGGCTGCTGCTTCGGCCACCGTGACCGACAACGCCTTCTCGAGCAGCGGCGTGGCGGTCCAGTACACGGGCAGCGAATCCGCCGCAGCGCAGCAATCACTGACCATCGAGCGCAACGCGTTCACGGGCTACACCACCGGCGTGCAATTCGGTGAAGACGGCATGGCTTCGGCTTTGCCGGGCACGTTGTCGTTGACCCAAAACAGCTTCGTAGGAAACGGCTCACCCGCAGTGGTGAACCAAACAGGCAGCGCGTTGACCTTGTCGTGCAACTGGCACGGCGGTGGCAACGTGGCGGCGGTTTCGGCGTCCGCGCATCCGACGGTTGACATCGCTTCCATCTTGATCTCGGGGGCGGACACCGACGCGGAGGCATTGGGATTCCAGCCCGCTGAAGGTGCGGCGTGCGAGGCGTTCGGGGGGTGTGCGCTGCCCGGAGCTTGCAACTACGATGCGGACGCCACCGTGCTGTTCCCCGATGCGGCGGATTGCGATTTCGATTCCTGCACGGGCTGCATGGACGACTCCGCTTGCAACTACGACGCGTCAGCGACCATCTCGGAGAACAGCCAGTGCACCTACCCGCCGGCGCACTACGATTGCGACGGGAACTGTTTGGCCGATGCCGACAGCGATGGCGTGTGCGATGAGCTCGAGGTGGAAGGGTGCGTGGACGCTTTGGCTTGCAACTACGACAGCGACCCCACGACGGACGCGAACAACGCGCTGTGCACCTACCCTGCGGAGGACTACCTCGATTGCGCCGGGGCTTGCCTCAACGACACAGACGGCGATGGCGTGTGCGATGAACTCGAGGTGGGCGGCTGCACGGACGCTGGAGCCTGCAACTACAGCAGCGCTGCGACGGATGACGACGGAACCTGTGAATACGCATCGTGCGCTGGTTGCACCGTGGTGGTGGCGTGCAACTACGACGCCAACGCGACCATCAGCGCTCCAGAAACGTGCACGTATCCCGACGAGGCCTACCTGGATTGCGATGGGGCGTGCTTGAACGATGCCGACGAGGACGGCGTGTGCGATGAGGACGAAGTGGCGGGTTGCACGGACAGCTCAGCCTGCAATTACGATGCGGACGCGACGGATTCCACCGATACCTGTACCTACCCGGAGCAGTACTACGACTGCGACGGTGCCTGCTTGCTCGACACGGATGGGGACGGCGTGTGCAACGCGTTGGAGGTCTTCGGTTGCACGGTGGCCACCGCTTGCAATTACAACCCGGAAGCGACCCAGCTCGACGGCAGTTGCGAGTTCTCAAGCTGCATCGGATGCACCATTGAGGCGGCTTGCAACTTCAATCCGACGGCAACTTCAAGCCAAAACTGGACCTGCACTTACCCGTCGCTTCCCTACACGGATTGCAACGGTGATTGCCTTTCAGACATCAACGACAACGGCATCTGCGACCAAAACGAAGTCTTCGGCTGCATGGACCCCAGCGCCACCAACTACAACCCAACGGCCAACGTCAACGGCGGCTGCATTGGCGAGGTGGTCGGTTGCATGATTCCATCGGCTTGCAATTACCTGGAAACCGCGACGGTCATGTCCATTCAGGATTGCGATTTCACTTCGTGTGCCCCACCGGCCACCTCCGGAATGCCGGGCGATGTTCAGGGGTGCACCGAGCAGTACGCTTGCAACTACAACGCCTCCGCCACAGTGGACGACGGCACGTGCGAATACACTTCTTGCGTGGGGTGCATGAACCCCCTTGCTTGCGATTACGACGCCTCGTACCTCTACAACAGCGCGTGCGATTTCAGCTGTTATGGTTGCACCACATCGACTGCGGCAAACTACGATCCAACGGCAACCATCGACGACGGTTCTTGCCTTTACGTCCCCGGATGCAACATTCCATCTGCGTGCAACTTCGATCCGGTTGCCTCAGTCAACAACGGCACCTGCGACTTCACGTCGTGTGCTGGTTGCGGGGATGCGACCGCGTGCAACTACGACGGCACGGTGACGCTGAACGACGTGGCCACCTGCACCTACCCCGATGAAGGCTACGATTGCAATGGAGATTGCTTGGCGGACGCCGACACCGACGGCGTGTGCGATCCGTTCGAGGTGGTCGGCTGCTTGGATGCATCGGCTTGCAACTACGCTGCGGGCGCCACGGACCTCGTGCCCTGCGAATTCCCGGCGACCCATTACGATTGCGATGGCGTGTGCCTGAACGACACGGACGGCGACGGGGTGTGCGATGAATTGGAGGTCGTGGGCTGCACGAATGCGAACGCGTGCAACTACAACGCGAGCGCCACGGACGAAGGCTCTTGCGAGTTCACGAGCTGCGTGGGCTGCATGGACAACACCGCATGCAACTACGACGGCACCGCCACGTTGAGCAATCCGCTCGAGTGCACCTACCCCGATTCGGGCTACGATTGCGACGGGGATTGCTTGAACGACAGCGATTCGGATGGCGTGTGCGACGAATTCGAAGTGGTGGGTTGCACGGATTCGAATGCCTGCAATTACGATGCTGCTGCAACGGATGACGGGTCGTGCGAATACCCCGTCGATGTGCACGGTGTCGCCTATGTCGATTGCGATGGCGCGTGCTTGAACGACGTGGACGGGGATGGCGTGTGCGATGAAGATGAGGTGAACGGGTGCATGGATGAAGATGCGTGCAACTACAATGCGGGGGCGACGGATGATTTGGGCTGCGAATACCTCACGTGTGCAGGCTGCTCCATCCTTTCCGCTTGCAACTACAATCCGACCGCTGACATCATCAACAACAGCACGTGCACGTTTGCGAATCCGGGCTTCGACTGCGACGGCAACTGCATCGACATCAACAACAACGGCACGTGCGACAGCGAAGAGGCAACGCTCATTGATTGCTTCGACGTGCTCGCATGCAACTACAACGAGAACACGAACGTGGTCAACAACAGCTTGTGCATCTACCGCACGGCGGCCTGCGATACGTGTTCTGGGGAAACCGACGGTACGGGCGCGGTCGTGGACAACGACCAAGACGACGACGGTGTGTGCGATGCCGACGAAATCACGGGTTGCCAAGATGCTACGGCGTGCAACTACGATGTGAATGCGACCGATCCGCCCGCGGCGGGGCAGGAGTGCACCTACACGAGCCTCCCTTGTGACGTGTGCAGTGGCGAACAGGACGGAACGGGCACGGTGGTCGATGGCGATCCGGACAACGACGGAGTCTGCGCTCCCGATGAAGTCACGGGTTGCCAAGATGCCACCGCCTGCAACTACAACGTGAACGCGACCGATCCGCCCGCGGCAGGGCAGGAGTGTGCGTATGCGACGGGGCCGTGCGATGTTTGTTCTGGGCTCACGGACGGAACCGGATTCGTGGTCTACGGAGACGTGGACGGCGACGGCATTTGCAACACGGCGGAGACTGAAGGCTGCGTCTACCCGACGGCCTGCAACTACGACGCTTCAGCGACCGAGGACGACGGTTCGTGCATCTTCCCAACGGGCTGCGAGACCTGCAGCGGTGGGACAGACGGAACCGGCACCGTGGTCGCCAACGACGACGACGCGGATGGGGTCTGCAACGACGATGAAATTGCGGGCTGCACCGACGCGGCGGCGTGCAACTACAACCAGTACGCCACCGAAAGCGCAGCCACGTGCGTCTACGCAACGGGGTGCGATTCATGTGCGGGAGGACTTTCAGGTGACGGGTATGTGCTCGACGGGGACGCCGATGACGACGGCACCTGTGACGTGGACGAAGTGCCCGGTTGCACCGATGGAGCTGCGTGCAATTACGATGCGACGGCGACCGACGACGATGGCACGTGCCTCTTCGCAGACGGCAACTGCGAGGTCTGCGATGGCAACGGCGGCATCCAGCTGAACGACAGCGACAGCGACGGCGTCTGCGATGCCGATGAAGTCCCGGGTTGCCAAGTCGCCGAAGCCTGCAACTACAACGCGAGCGCCACGGACGCAGCACCTTGCGTGTTTGCAACGGGCTGCGATTCGTGCGACGGCATCGGCGGCGTCACCGACGGGGACGCCAACGCCAACGGCATCTGCGATGCGAATGAAGTGGCGGGATGCCGGGATTCGGGCGCCTGCAACTTCGATGCGGCAGCCAACGTCTCGGACAACTCGTGTGTCTACGCGAGCAACGCGTGCGAAGTGTGCGATGGCAACGGTGGAGTGACGGTGCTCGACGACGACGCCGATGGCGTGTGCAACGCGGATGAGGTCACGGGATGCCAGGATGCCGCCGCTTGCAATTACGATGCTTCGGCCACCGAAGACGATGCCGCTTCGTGCGTGTACGCGGATGAAGCGTGCGAGATGTGCAGCGAGGGTGCCGTGGTGTTCATGGACGTGGACGGCGACGGGTTGTGCGATGCGGAGGAGCCTGCGGGTTGCGTGGGCGACGATGCGCCGCCGGTGCTCGTGCTGGATGCGGTGGTCGAGGTGGATGCCCCGGTGGCGGATTGGGCGACGTTGGATTTGGTAAGCCAAATCATCGACGACTCCCAAGTCACGGTCACCTTCACGGACATCGAAAGCATGGCCGGCGGCACCTACCAGGTCACCCGCCTGTACACCGCAACCGACGCGTGCGGGTCGAGCGCCACCTACGGCCACGTCCTTCAAGCCGCGGCTTCTTTGCCCGGCGGTTGCACGATTGCGGAAGCCATCAACTACGATGCGAATGCGGTCAACGACGACGGTTCGTGTTCTTTCGCCTCCGACTGCCCGCTCGATTTGAGCAACGACGGGACGATCGGTTCGACCGACTTGTTGGTGCTGTTGAGCGCCTTCGGTTCGAGTTGCGATTGATGCATCGACTGCATGAGACGGGCCATCCTTCAGGGTGGCCCGTTTTTTTTTGCGCCCCCCCGAACAAACCGAATCTCGGTTAACTTGGCGTCAAAATCCTTGCCATGCGCTCCAACTACGAACTCCTTTCATCGAGCCGCCACCTGCTTTCGGGCTTTTGGTTCCCCGCCATCGGGGCGTTCCTCGTCGTCAGCATCATTTCTTCTGCGGGCAGCAGCTTGACCTTGGGCGTGTTGCCGCTGCTGTTGGCGGGGCCGCTTGGGGTCGGCCAATCGAACTACTTTCTATCCATCGCCCGCAGCGGGCGCCCCCGTTTTGAGGAGGTGTTCAGCGGCTTCAACGCATTCGTACGCAACATGGCCATCGGCCTGCTGGTCGCGCTGGCCGTGGGCTTGGGAACGCTCTTGCTCATCATCCCCGGCATCATCCTCGGAATCGGGTTGAGCATGGCGTATTACATCGCCAACGACCGGCCGGAGCTCGATGCGCCGGATGTGCTGAAGGCGAGCTGGGAATTGGTTTGGAAAGGCGGGCACTTTTGGAAGGTCTTCGGCTTCATGCTGCTGGCGGTGTTGTTAACCTTGCTGGGGCTGCTGTGCTTCGGGGTGGGCGTGTTGTTCACCACGCCGATGGTGTTGGTGGGCCAAGCCGCGTTGTACGAGGAATTGCGGTCGTCCACGGCGTACTGATTCCGTCCGTCATCGGCTGCGCAGCCACTCCGCGAACAGCGGGTCGGCGAGTTTCCACCGACCCGTCTCATCCTGCAACACCAGTTCGAGGCGTTCGAGCGATTGCAAGGCGGAGCGCACGCTGCTCGCTGCGGGCAGGCGGTGCTGCTGTAGGAATTCCATGGCCGTGGGTTGCTGGATGCCGTCGGGCGATTGGGCAATGGCGGTCAGGGTGGCGGCTTGGGCGGGGCTGAGCTGGTTTCGGATTTGGCCAAAAAATGACTGAAGCGACGCCAAAATGGCCTGCTGCACCTCGCGCACATCCTCCAACTTCGGGTCCCCCGCACGATCGAACAGCCGATTGCACTGCGCCTGCACCCAATGCGTCGTCCCCCGCGCCCAGCGGTACACGGCATCGAGCACCTCATCGGACACCGCTCGCCCCGCCTCCTCAAAATGCCGTCGAATGAACGGCGCGTAATCCGAGAAGGCCACTGCCTTGAGCTCCATCAGTTCGCACGATTGATAAAACGGTCGGCTGTGCTCGCTGAACATGGCCCGCATCAGGCTTGCGTGGCTTCCGGAAAACACGAATCGGACCTCAGGAAATCCTTGCATCCACTCGCGAAACGTCGCCTCCGCTCCCGGCTCGCGAAAGTGCGTGATTTGCTGAAACTCGTCCAAACACAGCACAAACCCCGGCTCGAGCCGACTCAAATACGCCCCGATGCTCTCGAGCGCAGGCTGCGGTGCCCGACCGGCTCCCAATCGCAGCCCCACTTGTGGCGCACCCGTTGCGGGATCCGCCGTGAACTGCACTTCAAACTGCGCAAGGAACCGCTGCCACAGCGACGTGTGCCGCGTGTTGTGGACGCCTTCTCGTTCCAGCAGGGCCCGCCCAATTTTTTCCACGGCCTGCCGCAGGTCCAAGCAGGAAAGCAGGTCGATGGACATGCCCGATCGACCTTCGAGCGATCGACGAATCAGTGCGGTTTTGCCCATTCGCCGTTCTCCTAAGATCACCACGTTGCGGCCGTTTTCGTAATGGCCCGCGAGGGTGGCGCGTTCCTCCTCTCGGTCGCAAAACAACTCGGGCTGCGTGTATCCTTGTACGATGAACGGGTTCATGTTCAAATTTACGAAAAAATCGCGACATAAAAATCGTGACGAAATTTTCGTCACGACAAATCCGCGTTGAACCGCCCCCGGCAGGAAGGTGTTCAAACGTGAGGCGAGGCCGATTGCGCTTCGTATCTTTGCAGGCCAAACCCTTCTCCCCGTCCTCATGGACACACTCGACTTCCTGAGCCAGCTCGAGCCCACCGCGCTCGAGGCCCACTACCAACGGTACTTGGCGGATCCCCAATCGGTTGATGCCAGCTGGCAACAGTTTTTCAAGGGCTTCGATTTGGCCCTCGCCACCTACGGCGAGGATTCCGCAAGCCCCATCGCAAAGAAGGAATTCCAGGTCCTCGACCTGATTCACGGTTACCGCACGCGCGGCCACCTCTTCACCCAAACGAACCCCGTTCGTGCCCGCCGCACCTACGAACCTGACCTTTCGCTGAAGCAGTTTGGTTTGACCGAGGCCGACCTGGACACCACGTTCCAAGCCGGATCGGAAGTCGGCATCGGCCCGGCCACGTTGCGCGCCATCATCGAGCACCTGCAGGAGACGTACTGCCACAGCATTGGCATCGAGTACATGTTCATTCGGGATGTGCCGCGGTTGAATTGGATCCGCGAGCACATTGAGTTGGCGAATCGTCCGCGCATCGAGGCTGCAGATCGCAAGCAGATCCTTAAGAAGCTGAACCAGGCGACGCTGTTCGAGGAGTTTTTGCAAAAGAAATTCGTAGGCCAAAAGCGCTTCTCCCTCGAAGGCGGAGAATCCCTCATTGCCGCCCTCGACGCGGTCATCGAAGACGGTTCCTCCCGCGGAGTGCGCGAAGTGGTCATCGGCATGGCCCACCGCGGTCGCCTCTCCACGTTGGCGCACATCCTCGGCAAACCCTACGCCGAGATCTTCACGGAATTTGAAGGCAAGGCCTACGACGACGACGGCGATTTCGACGGGGACGTCAAGTACCACCTTGGCTACTCCCGCTCGCTGATGGCCGACACCGGCGAGCCCTTGACCATCACCCTGGCCCCCAACCCTTCGCACCTCGAGGCCGTCGGCCCGGTGGTGGAAGGCCTGAGCCGCGCCCGCATCGACGCCCTCGGCGGCGACGCGTGCTCCGTGCTGCCCATCCTCATCCACGGCGACGCGGCCATCGCCGGCCAGGGCGTCGTCTACGAAGTGGCCCAAATGGCCCAACTCGATGGCTACCGCGTCGGCGGCACCATCCACATCGTGGTGAACAACCAAGTCGGCTTCACCACGAACTACCTCGACGCCCGCAGCTCCACGTATTGCACCGACGTCAGCAAGGTCACCGAATCGCTGGCCTTCCACGTCAACGCAGACGATCCGGAAGCGGTGGTCACCGTGATGCGCATCGCCTGCGACTACCGCCAAACCTGGCAACGGGACGTCTTCATCGACCTGTTGGGCTACCGCAAATACGGCCACAACGAAGGCGATGAGCCGATGTTCACGCAGCCCCAGCTGTACAAGTCCATTGGCAAGCACCCGAATGTTCGGGAGCTCTACTTGCAGCAGCTGCTGGCGGATGGGACCTTGTCCCCGGACGATGCCGAGGGCATGAAGGAAGCCCAAATCGCACGCATGGAAGCCGGCTACGAAGCGGCCGCCGGCATGGACCGGGCCATCGTGGAGGACTTCTTGCAGGACTTGTGGCGGGGCTACCACAACGCTCAACCGGACGAGTGGCGCCAACCCGTCACCACGGCCGTCGATCGGAGCCGCCTCGAGTCCTTGGCCCGCGCCATGAGCACGTTGCCGGAAGGGAAGAAGATTTACCGCAAGGTCGCCAAGCTCATGCGCGACCGGTTGACGATGGTGGACGAGGACCGATTGGATTGGGCCATGGGCGAACTGCTCGCCTACGCCACCTTGCTCACTGAAGGACATCCCGTCCGCATCAGTGGACAAGACGTGGAGCGGGGCACCTTCTCGCACCGCCACGCCGTGGTGAAAACGGAGGACAGCGAGGAGGAAATCATTCCGCTCAACTTGTTGGAGGACGGCCAAGCCGCGTTTCAGATCTACAACTCGCTGCTGAGCGAGTACGCGGTGGCTGGTTTCGATTACGGGTACGCCTTTGCGCGGCCGGAGGGCTTGACGATTTGGGAAGCCCAATTTGGTGACTTCAACAACGGGGCCCAAATCCTCTTCGACCAATTCCTCTCTTCCGCCGAAGACAAATGGCGGACGATGAACGGCCTGACCCTCCTGCTTCCCCACGGATACGAGGGCATGGGATCGGAGCACAGCTCGGGCCGCATGGAGCGGTTCTTGCAGCTCGGCAGCGGCGACAATTTCTTCGTTTGCAACGTGACGGAGCCGGCGAACTACTTCCATTTGTTGCGTCGCCAAGTGAAGATGTCGTTCCGGAAGCCGCTCGTGGTGTTCACGCCGAAAAAGCTCCTCCGCTATCCGAAGGCGGTGTCTTCGTTCGATGCGATGGCCCAAGGGCACTTCGCACCGGTCATCGACGACCCGCGCATGCAATCGGATCCCTCTGCCGTGGACACCATCGTGTTTTGCAGCGGGAAAATTTATTACGAACTGCTCGAGCGGTTGGAAGAAACTCCCGCTCCAAACATCGCCTTCGTGCGCGTGGAGCAGTTGCATCCGTACCCCGCTTTGGAAATCGAAGCGGTCAAGGCCGGTTACTCGCCCAAGGCGAAGTGCCTGTGGGTGCAAGAGGAGCCGCGCAACATGGGAGCCTGGTCCTTCATGCTCCAGCACTTCTCGGGCGACCTCACCTGCATTTCGCGTTCGACGAGTGCGAGCCCGGCTTCGGGTTCTCCCGTCGTGCACGCCCAGCGGCAGAAAGCCATTTTGGACGAGGTGTTTGACCACGCCCACAACTGATTCCCTAACTCGAACAAGCACAGCAGTCATGCCCATTCTTGAAATGAAAGTCCCGAGCCCGGGCGAATCCATCAGCGAGGTCGAAATCGCAACGTGGTTGGTCTCCGATGGGGATTACGTGGAAAAGGACCAAGCCATTGCCGAAGTGGATTCGGACAAGGCGACATTGGAACTGCCGGCTGAAGCCGCGGGGATCATCACGTTGAAGGCGGAAGAGGGCGATGCCGTCGCGGTGGGAGAGGTGTGTTGCCTCATCGACACCGACGCGGTAAAGCCAGCGGACTTCGTGTCGCCGGGCGCAGCGAGCGCCCCTGCGCCCACGCCCGCTCCGGCGCCCACGCCCGCTGCACCAACTCCGGCACCGGCTCCTGCAGCCCCCGCAGCGGAAAGCCATGCCTCGGGCCATCCGTCGCCCGCCGCGCGCAAGCTGATGGCGGACAACGGCATTCCAGCGGGTGCGGTGGCCGGTTCGGGCCGCGATGGACGCGTGCTGAAGCAGGACGTAGTGGCTGCCATGGCAGCGGGCTTCGACACGAGCGCGGCCGCGGCTTGGGGCGGTTCGCGCGAGGTGCGTCGGGAAAAGATGAGCATGCTCCGCCGCAAAGTGGCCGAGCGCCTCGTCGGGGTCAAGAACGAAACCGCCATGCTCACCACATTCAACGAGGTGGACATGAAGCCGGTCATGGACCTGCGCAACAAGTACAAGAACGCCTTCAAGGAGCACCACGGGGTGGGCCTCGGCTTCATGAGCTTCTTCACGAAGGCCGTGACCACGGCGATCCAGCAATACCCGGCCGTCAATGCCATGATCGATGGCAAGGAAATGGTCATCCCGGAATATGCGGACATCGGCATCGCCGTGAGTTCGCCGAAGGGCTTGATGGTGCCGGTCGTTCGGAATGCCGAGACCATGGGACTCGCCGAGATCGAGGCCGAAATCAAGCGCCTCGCCATTCGGGCACGGGACGGATTGTTGACCGTGGATGAGATGTCGGGCGGAACGTTCACGATCACGAACGGAGGGGTATTTGGCTCGATGCTTTCGACGCCCATCATCAACCCGCCGCAGAGCGCCATCCTCGGCATGCACAACATCGTCGATCGGCCCGTAGCGGTCAATAGCCAAGTCGAAATTCGGCCCATCATGTACGTGGCGCTCAGCTACGACCACCGCATCATCGACGGCAAGGAGAGCGTCGGCTTCCTGTATACCATCAAGGAGATGATCGAAAATCCCGAGCGGATGCTCTTCACGGGCAAGCAGCCTGCGGAGGTCTTGTTGGGACTTTAAGGTTTTGATTCTGTGCTCGGTGCAACTAAATCGCGGTGGCGGTTGTTGTACCGGTGCAAGAATTGAAACACCATGCGAAAATTCCTCGGGGTTTTGGCGTGCTTGGTTGTGTCCGCTGTGGGCATGTCCCAGTACGGCACCATGGGCTGGGACCAACAGCCTTCAGACGATGCACCCATCGACGTCCTGCCGAGTCACGGCGAACTGAATGACATGTCGGGCGGCTATGCCGTTGGAGATACCGTTCGCAATTTCATTGCGTACGATGTGGAGGGCAATGCGGTGGATTTGTACGCCAAGCTCTCCGGTCCCCGGCCTGTCATCGTGGCGAACGGGAGCGTCACCTGCCCGCGGTTTCGGGACATTTTCGACGAGGACATCACGTCTGCGGAGTTCACCGTTTCCCGCGATTTCATCCTCTCGCACGCGGCCGATTTCGAATGGGTGTTCATCTATGGCGTTGAGGCCCACCCTACTGTGGGGGCGTGCCCGACGAATTGCCCGCCAATGACCACCACGGACACCACGGTGGTTCAAGCGGCCACCTATGGCGCGCGCAGTGCGGCGGTGAATACGTGGAACAATGCGGACCACATCGCGTTCCCGTTCAGCTTCTACGCGGACAATCCCGACAACAGCATTTACAACACCTACTTCGAACGACCCAGCGGTTGGGTGGCGTTAAATTGCGATGGCACGGTGGCTCGGCGCGGCGATTGGCTGATGTTCTCCTTGATGAACCCGGCAGTTCAGGACGATTTGATGGAGTGGCGTTCGGGTTACCAAGGTTGCGCCATCGATTGGGAACCGCCCGCTCCTCCGGTGGATCCCGGGCCTTCCGTTCAATTGAGTGGGGCTGAGGAATCCGTTGCGTTGGGCACGGATGATGCGGTCCACGAAGCGGTGTTCGTGTACCCCAACCCCACCTCGGGAGAAGTGTTCATCGCAGTCGACGAGCCGGCCCACATGGTGTTGTGGAATGCCCTCGGGCAGCCCGTGACCGACGCGCGGTTGATGATGGGGCGCAACGCGCTGGATTTCGGTGAATTGCCCAGCGGGGTCTACACCGCGGTCATCGCGACCTCGGCTTCGCGCTCCGTGCACCGCATCGTCAAGCGGAATTAAAACGTCGCGTACAACGTCACGATGTCGCCGCCTTCTTTCACGAGGAGCAGCACCAAGGT
The DNA here is from genome assembly GCA_964390365.1 of uncultured Comamonadaceae bacterium. Lineage (GTDB taxonomy): Bacteria > Bacteroidota > Bacteroidia > Flavobacteriales_D > Sanyastnellaceae > JALQTD01. The sequence continues at coordinate 15,216 of CAYMHW010000025.1, forward strand.
ACCGAGTACGATGATCAGGCGCACGGCCCAAATTGGCAAGCGCTTCATGGTTGGTTGAGGATTTTTTCAGCAATCAAGGCGGCCCCGAAGCTGCTGTGGTGCTGGTGATCGCGGAAGGCACCCGGAACGGAGCTCACCGACCGGGCATCGACCCACGTCGCCTGTTCAGAATCGAGCAAGGCCGCGAGGCGCTCACCGAGCTCCACGTAACCGGATTCCGCTTCTGGGGCGTACCAGCGCATGAACGGTGCGTTGTGCGGGCCGAGCACGAAGGTGGCTTCAATGCCCCACCGGTCGCAAGCACGGATGAAGGCGCGCAACTCGTCGTCCCGCGCTTCCAAGACTTCAAGGTCGCTCGATACCGGGCGAAACCACTCGGCGTGACGGAACGTGGAATCGATGCCGCGTGCACGGTCCATTCCCAGATCCGGAGCACGGGGTATGGAGCGCGTCCACCGTTCGACGGGTCGAAAGGCCGCGGTGAACGATTCGGGTTGCAGGTGATGCCGGAGGTCGAGGAACCACTTCGCACGTGCGGCACGCAGGAAGCCGGCGGGCGAATACCGCTCGGTGAGGGGCAGCGCCTGCCGCGCTCGGTTCACCGGTCGCCACAGTTCTTCGGGAAGCTCCTTCCGTTCCGCCATCAAGCGCGGGTCCACATACCGGCTCCAATACGTGGGATTCACCGGCCCATGTTCCGCGTTCCAGTAGACCGGATTGATGAAGAAGATCAGCCGCAGCCCACGCAGTTCTTCCTGGTGTTGGGCCCAAACCGGCAACCACACGCCCGCCGTCCTCCCCGCACCCGCCAACACCGCATGCCGCGGCTCGACCGCGTTCAAAAAGTCCGGCCAATTGCCCCCCGTCAACGTCGTCGTTTCCGAGGTCCCCAAGCACAGCACCCCATCGTGCTCCCGGAGCGACGCCAAGAAGTACGAAACCGCCGCCGCATCGTCGTGCCGCCACGACAGCCCATTCACGGTCGCACAAGGCCCCTCCGGCGCCGGTGGCGTGAACGCAGGAATCCACCACGTTCCACCGATCAGCGCCACGGCCAACGTGCCGAGCAACCAAATCCCTTGCCGCGCCTCCCAACGCGTCGTCCCCGCGCCCCTCATCCCCACCACGTTTGCACCCACTCGGCCCACGCCGACAGCGGATAATGAAACCACCCCCACCCGAGGGTCACAAAGCCCCACGTGGCCGCCACGCTCACCCCGTCGTACCAAGGGCCGCGCCACCCGGCGGGACGCCAGCGGTCGCGCCACAGTTTGTTCAGCACCAACCCCACCCCGTGCCAAGCCCCCCACACCACAAAGTGCATCCGGTCCCCGTGCCACAACCCGCAAACGATGAACGTGACCACGTACGCCACCGCCGTGACGGCCATCCGACGCCGAGCGAGGGCGGGCCAACGGTTCAGCCCCGCCACCAACGGCTTGAACACGTAGACGCGCAAGAAGTTGGAAAAAGTCATGTGCCACCGGCGCCAAAACTCCGCCAAGTTCCGCGCACCATACGGCCGGTCGAAGTTCTCCGGCGTCCGAATTCCCATCCAGCGGGCCGTGCCGATGGCGATGTCGCTGTAGCCGGAGAAGTCGAGCAGGATGAACGCCGAATAGCTCACGAGCCCGAGCGCCATGGCCGCCACTGGATGCTCCACCGGAACCGCCTGCCAGTCGATGGCCCACGGCCGCACCACCGGCACGAGGACGAGCGTCTTCACCGCCCCGAGTCCCACCCGCCAGATCCCGGCGAGGAGGCCCCAACGCTCAGCAGGGCGCGGCCGGTGCGCCACGCCGTAATGGAAGTTGGCGTACCGGTCAATGGGGCCAGCGAGGATGGTCGGGAAGAAGAACGTGTAGTTGAGGAAGGTGAGTGGGTCGCGGGCGCGGATTGTTCCGCGGTGGGACTCCACGAGGTAGTGGATCCAGCGGAACAGGATGTAGGAGAGACCGAGTTTTTGGACCGACAAAACCGGCCCCTTCAACGGCCCCAACGCCTCGTGCAAGTAGGGATAATTCCGCGCAGCGAACAGCGCCACGAGCAGCGTCAACGCCGCCGCCAACGCCCCGCGCGATCCCTTCCGATGCAACGCGACCCCCGCGCCGTACACCGCCAAGCCCAACACCGCGAGCACGATGAGCGTGTGCTCCTTGACCAGCGTCAGCAAGACGAGCGCATTCACCACGAGCAACAGCACCGCCCGCCCGCGCACCGCCCACTCGCGCAACGCGGCGTAAACGGCAGCGCTCAGCAGAACGCCTGCAAACAGGGCATAGGATTGGAACAACATGCGCCCCGCGAAGGTACGCACCCGGTGCGGCCACAAAAAAAGCGCCCGGTTCCCCGAAGGTCGCCGGACGCTTACAAACCAACCAATCCACGAGCACGTTTACGGAGCCCCTTCCAAGAAGGTTACGTGCCGGAGAAAAAAAATGGGGCACAAAAAAAGCGCCCGGTTCCCCGAAGGTCGCCGGACGCTTACAAACCAACCAATCCACGAGCACGTTTACGGAGCGGGTTTGAAAAAAGTTACGCGAGGGCAAAAAATAATCTTCAATACCGCGCCAGCTCAGGGTTTACGGCCGCTTGCCACGCGAGGATGCCCCCTTTGAGGTTGTGCAAATTCGCGTAGCCGTGTTGCGATTCGAGCAGGGCGATGGCCCGCGCACTGCGCACCCCGGATCGGCAATGCACCACGACCGGCAAGTCGCGCGGAATGCGGTGGAGGCTCTCGCTCACGGTGTCGAGCGGCACGAGTTCCCCGCCGATGTTCGCAATCGCGTATTCGTAGGGTTCGCGCACGTCAATCACCACGTGCGCCTTGCCTTCCGCTTGCCATTGGGCCAAATCCTCCGCCGTCACTTCCCGCGAAACCACCGCTTCTTCCACCGGCGCCCCCACCCCGCAAAATTCCTCGTAGTGGATGAGGTCGGTTTGGGTCGGGTGCTCTCCGGTGAGCGGATTGCTCGGTTGTTTGCGGATTTTCACGGTGCGGGTGGTGAAGGTGGTGGCGTCGAACAGGAACAGCCGACCGATGAGGGGCTCGCCCACGCCACTCAGCACCTTGATGACTTCGAGCGCTTGGAGCGAGCCGAGGATGCCCGGCAACACCCCGAGCACACCGCCCTCGGCACACGATGGAACAAGCCCGGGAGGTGGGGGGCTGGGGAACAGGTCGCGGTAGTTGGGACCGCGCTCCCCGTCGCCGGTCGGCGCATTGAACACCGAACATTGCCCCTCGAACCGGTAAATCGACGCGTAGACGTTCACCTTGCCCTCCAGCACGCACGCGTCGTTCACGAGGTAGCGCGTCGGGAAGTTGTCGGTGCCGTCGGCCACAACATCGTATCGTCGCACGAGTTCGCGGGCGTTCTCCCGCGTGAATTGCACATCGTGCACTTCGATTTCAATGTGCGGGTTGAGGGCGCGGAGTCGGGTGGCCGCGGCTTCGGCTTTGGGGGTGCCGACGTCGTCCACCGTGAACAGCACCTGCCGTTGGAGGTTCGAGTCGTCCACGCGGTCGAAGTCCACCACGCCAATGCGCCCGACCCCGGCCGCTGCGAGGTACAGCAGCAGCGGGCTGCCGAGTCCTCCTGAACCGATGACGAGCACCGATCCTTGCTTCAGTTTGCGCTGCCCTTCGATGTTGAATTCGGGCAGGATGAGGTGGCGGCTGTACCGCTCAAGTTCGGCCTTGCTGAACGGATTCATGACGGATCGGATGTGCCGCCGGCAATGGCGGGGATGATGCTCACTTCGGTGCTGGTTTCCAAGGCGGTGGACACGCCGTCTAGCGCCTCGATGTCTTCATCGCCTACGTAAACGCGGATGAAGTGGCGCAGCGTGCCTTCGCCGTCGAACAGGTGCGGCTGCAGGCCGGGGTGCGCTGCGGCAAGGGCTTGGAGCAGGGCGTCAACGGTGGGGGTGTCGGCGCTGAAGGTTGCGGCTCCGCCGGTGAACTTGCGGAGCGGGGTGGGGATGATGAGGTTAGCCATGGGATGGAGTTTGAATGGGTTCTTCGAAAAAACGTCCGGCCTCGTTGAGCTGCCAAGAGCGCACGCGTTCGACGTGGCCGGGATACGTCGAGGCGATGAGGTACGAGAAGAAGGGCAGGGCCACGCGCAGGTCGTGGATGCTGGGAACGGCGGGGTGCCGCGGGTGGCTGTGGTAGATGCCAAGCAATTGGGTCCCCGTGGCGAGGGCGTGGCGTTCGGCCCGCAGGTAATCCCGCTGATCGATGGCAAATCGCCGCCGCTGGTCGCCGGTTTGGGCGTTTTCCACGGGCAGTGCCTCGGTGAAGTGCCGTCCTTGATCGGTCTCGTGACCAAACAAAAACCCACAGCACTCGTTCGGAAAGGCCCGCAGCGCCTCGGCTTCCACCACCGCCCACGGCCCGCGATCAAAGGTCAGGATGTCGTTCATGCGAGTCGGCTTAAGGTGTCGTGGTACTTGCTGGCGTCGTCGGCGAACACCGTCACCACCACGCCCGATTCGAGTTCCTCTGCCAAGGCGACGGCGCCGGCGAGGTTTGCGGCAGCGCTGGGCGAGAGCAGCAGCCCTTCTTCCCGCGCGGCACGGCGCATCATCGCATACGCATCGTCCGTGGAAACGGCGCGCGTGGCATCGGCCAAACCCGCATCGAAGATGCCCGGCACCCGCGCCGTTTCGAGGTGTTTCCACCCTTCGAGTCCGTGGAGCGCCGTCTCCGGCTGCAGGGCGATGCACTGCACGTCGGCATTCCGCGCCTTCAGCCCGCGGGTCGTGCCGGTGAAGGTGCCGGTGGTGCCCAGGCCGGCGATGAAGTGGGTGATGCGGCCTTGGGTTTGGCCCCAAATCTCCGGAGCGGTCGTCCGCACGTGCGCCTGCCAATTCGCATCGTTGCTGTACTGATCGAGGTAAGCGTACCGATTCGGGTGCCGGCGAACCAACTCCCGCGCAGCGTCTTGCGCCCCCTCCGTCGCCTCGAACGGACTGGTGAAGACCAACTCCGCCCCCAGCCACTCCAGGATGCGCTTCCGTTCCGGCGAGGCGTTTTCCGGCATGCACAACGTAAGGGGAATCCCGGCCGCCGCACAAAACGTGGCATAGGCGATGCCGGTGTTCCCGCTCGTGGCGTCGAGCACGCGCCGCCCGCCGAGCTGAGTGGCAGCCGATTGCAGGATGGAAAACGCGGCGCGCGACTTGATGCTGCCGCCGAGCTGCTGCCATTCGGCCTTCGCGTAAACCGCGACCCCGGCATGGGGCTCGAGCCGCTGCAAGCGCAACAACGGGGTGGCACCCACGTGGGGGGCCAAGGCGTTCAAACGCTCCGCCAGGGCGGAGGGGGGAGGAGGGGAGAAGGACATGAAAGGGAAGTTTGAGGCAACAAAAAAGGCCCGCACAATCGTGGGGCCTGGGCAATTCATTCTGCGGCGGTCAAGCGCCGACCGGGGTCAACACCATCCATGCACGCGCAGCGCATTGCATCCGGGTCCCATCGGGGCCGGGGTACAACACATACAGCAACATGCGAGGTGCGTCTTCATGAACCCCAATTTACTGCATTCATCGATGCAAAGCAAGCCCCCGTCATCCAATTTCCCTCACCGAAGGACCGTAAACCGTTCAGCATCAAGCCGCAATAAGATGAAAATCAACACCGTGAATCCCATCAGCGAGGAGCCACCGTAGCTGAAAAGCGGCAGCGGAATGCCGATGACGGGCGCCAAACCGAGCACCATCCCGACGTTGATGAGCACGTGCATGAACAGGACGCTCGCCACCCCGTAGCCGTAGACGCGGGTGAAGTTCGAGCGCTGCCGTTCCGCGAGGAACAGGAGGCGGAGCAGGAGGGTGAGGTAGAGCAGGATGACGGCGGTGGACCCGAGGAAGCCCCATTCTTCGCCCACCGTACAGAAGATGAAGTCGGTTTCTTGCTCTGGAACGAAGGCGTAGGCGGTCATCGGGCCGTTCATGTAGCCTTTTCCGGCCAAACCGCCGGAGCCGATGGCCGCCTTCGCGTGCCGGATGTTGTAGTCCGCGTCCGGGTTGCCGACGTCGAGCCCGAAGAGCACGTGGATGCGCTCGCGCTGGTGTTTGGCCAGCACGTTTTCCAGGCCAAATTGCATCCCCCCGCTGAACACCAACGCCCCCAAAATCGCCACCACGCCGATGCGCCGCAACCGCTTGCGCTCCCGCGGCAAGCTCGACTGCACGAGCAACCACAGCACGAGCCCGCCGCCCACCGCGAGCACCGCCCACAGCACGTACACCCCGGTGGCCGGCCCGAAGAACGGGTAGTCGATCGTGCCGGCCCCCGTCAAGATGGTCGCCACTGCCACCACCAACCCCGCGAACGCCACCACGAGCACGTTGCCGCTCAGCCCCTCCCGGTACAACGCGAACACGAAGCCGCCGAACACCAAGACCGTCCCCGCGTCCGGCTGCAACAGCACCAACCCAGCTGGGATGCCGACGATGGCAATGGACTGCAACCGCGTTTTCAGGTCGCGGAGCTTGCCGTCGCCCCGGCTGAGGAGCCACGCGAGCATCAGGGCGGTGGTGGATTTGGCAAATTCCGAAGGCTGCAAACTGAAGCTACCGAATGCGAACCACGAACGCGCGCCGCCGATGACCTTGCCGAAGACCAGCACGGCCGCGAGCATCACCAGCATGCCGAGGTAACTCAGGATGGAAATGCGGACGAAGAATTCACCCTCGATGTTCAGCACCAAGAACGCAATGAGCGTGCACACGCCGATCCAAAGCAGCTGCTTCCCGCCCTTGCCGTCGAACGCCAGCCAATCCACCGCTTCGGAACCCGCCGTGGCGCTCGTGATGTTCAGCCAACCGAGCACGGCGATGGCGGCCACGAGGAACATCGTGAACCAATCGAGCCGGTTGCGGATTTGCTCGCGGCGGCTCATGGCGTTTCAGGGAAGGGGTAGCGCGCCGCGAGGATGCGGGCTTCGCGCGCGGGGTTCGACAGGGAATCGGCCAAATACGATTCAATCAACTGCGCCGCAATCGGTGCCGCCCACGAACCGCCCGACCCCGCGTTCTCGACGTAGACGCTGAGGGCGATTTGCGGGTTGTCCTTCGGGGCAAAGGCCATGAACACGCTGTGCTCGAGCGCGTCGATGTTTTGGACGGTGCCGGTTTTTCCGCAGATGGTGATGCCCGGGGTGCGGGCCCGTCGGCCGGTTCCGCCTTCGCCTTCCACGACCTGCTGCATGGCGGAAATCACGGGGTCGAACAGACTGGCGTCCACACCCGTCCGGACGAGGGAGTCCACCCCAGCGGGTTTGCCGCGACCGCCCACATCGCGCACGGCGTGGGGCGTTCGGTACCATCCCCGGTTGGCAATCGTGGCGGCGAGGTTGGCCATCTGGAGTGGCGTCGTCAGCAATTCCCCTTCCCCGATGGCGATGGAATAAATGGTCGAAAACGCCCAACTCCGACGCCCGTAGATCCCGTTGTAGTAGGTCGTGTCCGGCACCAACCCCGCCAGCACCCCCGGCAACTGCCCGCCCAAATCCGTGCCGAACCCAAACCGCTTGATGCGCTCCGACCAATTCCCCAATCCCAGCGCCGCATCTTCGAACAGGTTGCTCGATCGCCGAGCCTGAACCATCCGCTTCATGACCTCGTGGAAGTACGGATTGCACGAATGCACGATGGCCTCCGAAAGGTTGTCGTAACTGTGCGGGCCGTGGCAGCCGATGACGTTCCGATCGCACGGGATGCGGGTGGTGGTCTGGATGGCGCCTTCGTCGAGCGCGATGAGTCCTTGCACCATTTTGAAGATGGAGCCCGGGCGGTAGGTTCCGCGTAGGGCCCGGTTGTAGAGCGGTTGTCCGGGGTTGTGCAGCAGGCTGTCGTAGTTCGCGCCGCGCTGGGGTCCGATGAGGAGGTCGGGGTCGTAGGTGGGGGCGCTGACGAGGGCCAAAACCTCTCCCGTCGCCGGCTCAATGGCCACCACACTGCCCCGCTTGCCCGCCATCAACTGCTCAGCATACGCCTGCAAATCGCGGTCCAAGGTTAGCGTCAGGTCCGCACCCGCCACCGCGAGGGTGTCGCGCCGCCCGCCTTCGAGCGGAACCCGGTAGTTGTTCCGGACGTCCACCAAATGGTACCGGACGCCCTTGCGCCCCCGAAGTTCCCGCTCGTATTTCGATTCCAGGCCAGACTTGCCCTTGTAGTCTCCGAGCCGGTAGAAGGCGTCGTTCTTCAAGTCCTCGGCATTCGTTTCCCCGAAGCTGCCGATGAGCTGGGAGGCGAGGCCTGCTTGGTTCGAACGCACGGCCCGCGTGCGCACCCGGACGCCGGGAAACCGCCACAGTTCGCCGCTGATTCGGGCGTATTCGGCCGCGGGCAATTGGCGGACGATGATGGAAGGCCGGTAAGAAGCGTATGCGTCGGCCTTCGCGAAGGCGGCTTCAAGGGCAGTGCGTTCCCATCCGAGGAGCGCGGCAAACGCGGTGGTGTCCATGCCTTCTCTCGCCAGTCGCGGCGTGTAAAGGAGGTCGTAGCTCGCTTGGTTCGTGACCAACAAGTGCCCGTTCCGGTCGTAAATCAGTCCCCGCGCTGCATCGAGCGTTTCCCGCGATTCCGTCAATCGGGCGGCGTAGTCCGTCCACTCGGGACTGCCCAGTTGCAACTGGGCGAGCCGCCCGATGAAGACCACTGCAATGAAGGCGAACAACCCCCCGACGACCCACATCCGCTCCTTCAAGTTCATCGGCGGCGGGCGTTGCGCATGAACAGGGTCCGCACGATGACGATGAGTGCGGTGGTGGCGAGTGCGGAGGTGACGGCTTGGCCCATCCCTTGCAGCACCAATCCCCAGCGCCCCGCTTCGAGCGCGAACAACCACACGGCATGGCCCACCACGATCAAGAACGTGTACGTCAGCCACCACAGCCACCCCAGCGTTTGCGGCCCCACTTCGGCATCGGCCTCATACCCTTCGCGCGGAGCCAACAACCGAGCGATCAACGGCTGCAGCCCACCGCTCACCAGACCTGCCGCCGTGAAGAGTCCACCACCCAAATTCAGCAAGTCCACGCCCACGCCCATCAACCCGCCCAGCAGCAAGTACGTCACCGGCCGCATTCGCAGGGGCAGCAGCACGAGGCCGTAGAGGTGAAACAGGGGCGTCACCCAACCGTCGAGCACCACCAAATGATGGAAAATCCAGGCTTGTGCGAGCAGGGCCAGCACCCAGCGCAAGGCGGTTTGGAGGGGTCCTTCCATCACTCCGGGGTTTCGGTTTGGGTGAAGGTGGGCCAGTTGGGGCCGTGCAACAGTTCCACGTAGCGCAAGGTGCTGAAGTCCACGGCCCAGTTGAGCTCGACGGTCAGGAATTCATCCGAGGGGTTTTGGGTCACGCGCTTGACGATGCCGAGGGGCAGGTCCGCGGGGAAGACGCCTTGGAAGCCGGTGCTGAAGACCGTGTCGCCGACGGCGATGGTCGCCGAGCGGGGGACGTCTTGCATTTGGCCTGCTGCCACGTCGATTCCCGGCCAAACCACCCGCCCGATGACCCCAGAGCGCCCTGCGCGACCGCTCCATTCCAACTCGGTGTTCACGAGCGGCAACCCCAAGGCGTAATGCTCGGCGGTCTCAACGATTCGGCCCACTACGCCACGGGCCGACACCACACCATCACCGACCCGAACGCTGTCTGCAGCCCCGCGGTTCACCATGAACCAATTGGCGGAACGCGCGAGGGTCATTTGGACCACTTCCCCTCCCCGGCCACTCGCCGCAGACCCCCGATTCAAGAGGCCGCGCAGCGCCGCATTTTCCGCAACCAACAACGCATTGGCTTCATTCAAATCCCGGATGCGCGCCACCTCCATCAGCTGCTCATTCCAGGCCCCCGTCCAACGCAGGCTCCACTGGACCCAAACCCCACGCGGGTGCCCATGCGAACGCGTGACCCACGTCAGGGCGAGCACTTGCAGCACGAGGAACAGGAGGAACACGTGGTTCCGGAGGAGCAGTTGCCAAAGGTTGCGCATGCCGCGAATCAGGGATTAATCGCGCATCAAGAAGGGGAACTTGTCGATGTTCTTGAGGGCAATGGCCGTTCCTTTCGCCACGGCGTGCAGCGGATCTTCTGCGATGTGCACGGGGAGGCGGGTCTTCTGCTTGATGCGTTTGTCCAAACCGCGCAGCAACGCCCCACCGCCCGCGAGGTAAATGCCCGTGCGGTAAATGTCTGCGGACAGTTCCGGCGGGGTCTGCTCCAAGGCGCTGTGAATGGCCTCTTCGATCTTGCTGATGCTCTTGTCGAGGGCGTCCGCGATTTCACTGTAGGAAACGAGGATCTCCTTCGGAATGCCCGTCATCAAATCCCGGCCGCGCACCGCGTAATCTTCGGGCGGATTGTCCAATTCTTTGGTGGCCGAACCGACTTCGATTTTGATTTGTTCTGCCGTGCGCTCGCCGATGAGGATGTTGTGCTGGCGGCGCATGTACTCTTCGATGTCGGCGGTGAATTCGTCCCCGGCGACGCGGATGTTCTTGTCCGTCACGATGCCACCCAACGCGATGACCGCGATTTCCGACGTGCCGCCTCCGATGTCGATGATCATGTTGCCCATGGGTTCCTCCACGTCAATGCCGATGCCGATTGCCGCCGCCATGGGCTCGTGAATCAGGTACACGTCCTTACCACCCGCGTGTTCCGCGCTGTCCTTGACCGCCCGCTTCTCCACCTCCGTGATGCCGGACGGGATGCAAATCACCATCCGCAGGGACGGATTGAACAACCGCTTCCGCGTGTTCATCATCTTGATCATCCCCTTGATCATCTCCTCCGCCGCTTGGAAATCCGCGATGACCCCGTCTTTGAGCGGACGAATCGTCTCGATGTTCTTGTGCGTTTTCCCGTGCATTTGCTGGGCCAAACGACCAATCGCCACCGTTTTATTCGTGGTGCGATCTTTCGCCACAATCGACGGCTCGTCCACCACGACCTTATCGAGGTGGTAGATGATGGTGTTGGCGGTGCCGAGATCGATGGCGATCTCTTGGATGAAAAGGTTGAACAATCCCATGGAGGTGCGGTGTGCGATTCAGGCTTGCGGTTGCGGTCAAAGATAGGGCGAGCGACCGGTCTGTGACCGATTCGTTTCGAATGACTTGAGGTCGGGTTCGCAACGCAGTTTTTCAGCGCGTATTGCCTCAGTGTTTAAAGTGCCGAACGCCGGTCATGTACATGGCCAAACCATGGTCATCGCAGTAGTCGATGCTGAGCTGATCCTTGATTGATCCGCCCGGCTGAATCACCGCTTTGATGCCCGCTTCGTCGGCGAGTTCCACGCAATCCGGGAACGGGAAGAACGCATCCGAGGCCATGACCGCTCCGTCGAGCGACAGCCCAAACGCCTCGGCCTTCACAACCGCTTGCTTGAGCGCATCGACCCGGGAGGTTTGGCCCGTTCCGCTCGCAACCAGCGCGCCGTCTTTCGCGAAGACGATGGTGTTGGATTTGGTGTGCTTCGCCACCTTCATGGCAAAGACCAAATCCCGCACCTGCCCCTCCGTCGCCGTCTCCTTCGTCACGCACTTCAAGTCCTCCACCCCTTCGGTCGCGGCATCCACTGCCTGCACGAGGTACCCGTTCAACGCCGTCCGCACGCTGTACTGCGGCATCGCCGTCGGCTTGATGCGGAGCAAAATCCGGTTCTTCTTCTGCGTCAACACGGCCAACGCCTCCTCCGAAAACTCCGGCGCGATCACCACCTCCGAGAACAGTTCGGCCATCGCCTCCGCCGTGGCCAAATCGATCGCCCGGTTCGCAATCAAAATCCCCCCAAACGCCGAAACCGGATCAGAAGCCAACGCCGTCCGATACGCATCCTCCAACGTCTCCCGCGTCGCCAATCCGCACGCGTTGTTGTGCTTCAAAATGGCGAACGTAGGCGCCTCATCCACGAACTCGCGCATCAACTGCACCGCCGCGTCCACGTCGAGCAAGTTGTTGTAAGACAGCTCTTTCCCGTGCAGCTGGTCGAACAATCCGTCGAGGTTCCCGAAGAATCGACCCGGCTGGTGCGGGTTCTCCCCGTACCGCAACGAACGCCCTTCCAGTTCACTCACGTTCAGGGCGTCGAGCGCGTCGATGCCCGCGTCTTCGGCCATCCAAGCGTGGATGCGCGTGTCGTAATGCGAGCTCACCCGGAACCCGTGTGCCGCGAACCGCTTGCGCTCCTCCAGGGTGGTCACCCCGTCCTGCTCCTTCAGCACCTGCAACAAATCGCCGTACTGCGCTTGGCTCGGCACGATGACCACATCGCTGTGGTTCTTCGCCGCCGCTCGAATGAGCGCGATCCCGCCGATGTCGATTTTCTCCACGATGGCATCGCGCTCCGCCCCCGAAGCGAGCGTTGCTTCGAACGGGTACAAATCCACGATGACGCAATCGATGTTTGGCAAGCCGTATTCCGCCATTTG
>CAYMHW010000026.1:0-8621 GCA_964390365.1 uncultured Comamonadaceae bacterium
CGTCGAGGGACACCTTCGCGTCCACCGCGATGACGCGGTCGTCGGACGTCTTCAGCACCGGGTTGATTTCGAACATCGTCGCATCGCAGCCGACATAGGCGTTGTAGAGCGCCGTGACGAATTTCGTCATCTCCTTGAACGCCTTGCCGCTCAACCCGAGGTTGAACGCAATGCGGCGCGCTTGGAAGCCCTGCAAGCCGACCGTCGGGTCGATTTCTTCCTTGAAAATCAGCTCGGGCGTTTCCTCCGCCACCGCCTCGATGTCCATGCCGCCTTGTGGGGAGTACATGATGATGTTGCAGCCTTTCGCGCGATCGAGCAGGACGCTCATGTAGATTTCCTTGGGCTCGCTTTCGCCGGGACCGTAGACGTCTTCCGCGATGAGGATTTTGTTGACTTGCTTGCCCTTCGCGTTGGTTTGGGCCGTGACCAAATGGCCGCCCAAGATGCCCGCCGCCTTGTCCTTGACCTCATCGAGCCCCTTGGCGAGGACGACGCCGCGCGAACCGGTCTCGGTGACCGTGCCCTTGCCGCGTCCACCCGCGTGGATCTGGGCTTTCACCACGAACCAACCCGTGCCGGTTTCCTTCGCCAGTTCCACCGCCGCCTCGTGCGCGGCTTCCGGGGTATCGGCCACACGGCCTTCTTGTACGGCAACGCCGAAGCTCTTCAGAATGCTCTTCCCTTGGTACTCGTGAATGTTCATGGTCTGCGCGTTGTGGGGTTGGTTTTCGCGGCGCGAAGTTACGCAAGGACCGGGGCGATTCGCGCGGATTTGGCGTAGATTTCGAGCATGAACCGTGGGGAGCCCATCATCGTGGCGGAGAACATCCGGAAGTCGTTTGGGAACGTGGAGGTGTTGCGCGGCATCGATTTGGCCATTCCTTCAGGCCAAATCACGTCCATCGTCGGCGCCTCCGGCGCAGGAAAAACGACCCTCCTCCAAATCCTCGGCACCCTCCTCGCCCCCGATTCCGGCGACCTGCGCATCCAAGGCGTGCCCGTGGCTGGCCTCAAAGGCAAGGCCCTCTCCGCCTTCCGGAACGCGCACATCGGGTTCATCTTCCAATTCCACCGCCTCCTCCCCGAGTTCAACGCCCTCGAAAACGTCCTGCTCCCCGCCTGGGTGGCCGGCCGCGACGACCGCACCACGCGCGACCGGGCGGAACGCCTCCTGCGCGACCTCGGCCTGGGCGACCGGCTGACCCACGCGCCCGCGGCCCTGTCCGGCGGCGAACAACAGCGCGTCGCCGCCGCCCGCGCCCTCATGAACGAGCCCGCGGTCATCCTCGCCGACGAGCCCACCGGGAACCTCGATTCCGGCAACGCCACCGCCCTGTTCGACCTGTTCAAGGAACTCCGTGACCGCGAAGGCGCCACGTTTGCCGTCGTGACGCACAATGCGGATTTGGCCCACGCAGGCGACCAAATCGTGCACATCCAAGACGGCCGCATCCTCGAGCCCGCCTGATCAGCGCTCCCGCTCGAACTGCAGGCGCTGCCCGGCGCGCGCACCCGTCAACTGGCCATCCCGAACCACCCATTGGCCGTTCACCAGGACATGCTGCACCCGGCTCCGGAACGTCGTTCCCTCGAACGGCGACCACCCGCACCGGTACTTCAACTGCTCCCGATGAACCGTCCAATGACGCTCGAGGTCGATGAACACCAAATCCGCCAACGCGCCCTCGCGCGCCACGCCCCGATCGACCATGCGGTACGCGGCGGCCGGGTGTTCCGAAATCGCGGCCGCCACTTGCGGAAGGCTCAACTTGCCCTCGTGGTACAGCTCCAAAATCGCCGGAACCGCATGCTGCACCAAGGGACCGCCCGAAGCCACCTGCGCGTAAGGTCCCTGCTTTTCCTCCCAGGTGTGCGGGGCGTGATCGGTGGCGAAGAAATCGATTTGACCGGATGCAAAACCGGCTGCCAGCGCCGCTTGATCGGCGGGCGTTTTGATGGACGGATTCCACTTGATGGCGCTTCCAAGGCGCTCGTAGTCGCGGTGATTGAAGCGCAAGTGGTGCACGCACGCCTCGGCCGTGATGCGCTTTTCCCGAACGGGAACCCCCGCCTCGAACAAGGCCAGCTCCCGAGCGGTGGACACGTGGTAGATGTGCAGCCGGTTGCCGTGCTTTTGGGCCAACTCCACGACGCGCTGTGTGGCCTCGAAGCAGGCGGACTCGCTGCGGATGTGCTCGTGCGCGGCCATCGGAATCGCCTCGCCATAGCGCTCGGAGAAGCGGCGCGTGTTCTCCGCGATGAGGGCGTCATCCTCGCAATGCAAGGCGACGAGCGTTTCGGCGCGCGCGAACAGCTGTTCGAGGAATGCGGGTTGGTTCGCTAAGATGCCCTTTTCATCATCGAAGTACAGCCCATCGTCTGTGATGCCGCACACCCATTCGTTGTCCACCCGCAACGCTTCCTCCAAATTCGTGGACGCAATGCCCATGAAGAAGGAGTAATTCGCCACCGACGAGGCCCCTGCGAGCCGAAACTTCTGTTCGAGCAATTCCCGAGACAGGGTGTGCGGCCGGGTGTTGGGCATGTCCATGAACGAGGTGATGCCGCCGAGGACGGCCGCCCGGGATTCCGAGGCGATGGTGGCTTTGTGGGGGAAACCCGGCTCGCGGAAATGAACCTGGTCGTCGATCATGCCCGAAAAAACATGGAGTTCGGCGGCATCGAACACCTCTGCGGTTTCGTGGCTGATGTGCGGGGCGATTTTCACAATCCGTCCGCGATCGATGAGGAGGTCGCAGGGTTGGATTTGGCCTTGACTGACCAAAAGCGCCCGGGTGATGAGGAGGGGTTTCATGGGTTGCATTGGGGGCAATTCCCGGGGTCTGCTGCCTGCACGCCTTGCGGGAAATCGCGGTGTATTTCAAGTTCACAGTGGGGGCATTGGTGCACCGCTTGCAGCGGCCACTCGGTGGGCGTTCCGCACACCCCACAGGGCAAACCGGGCACCCACCGCACCCAGCCAATCCCGGGTTTGCCACATCGGGTGCAACGGGCAATCAACCGCTCCACCAAATCCTCGGTGGCCCGCGCAATGGCCTCCATCCGCGTGGGATTGCACATCGCCCGCATGTCCGTCTCCACCCAAACGGTTCCAGCGGCCGAACGCATCGCCTCCCACGCCTGCTCCAGCTCTGCCCGCGATGAAATGCCCTTCCACCACCTCCCTTCCGCGTTGCGCACCATCAGGTGGTGGGATGGAAAATGTGCCCGCCTTGCGAACGACATCAACGCCTCGAGCCCCGTCACCTCTCCCGCGGCAAAATTCGTCCGAGTCGTGGCGTGAAAACCGACCACCTCCAGACCCAACAACGCATCCGACAGCATCACGCGCTCCTCGTTCAAGGCCAAAAAAGGCAAGGTCGGATGCGGCCCGAAGGTCCCTTCGCTCGCCACAGCCAAGTCTGCACCCGCAGCGAGCAAGCCCATGCGGCATTTCGCGAGCAACGTGCGATGAACTCCTTCTTTGCGTTCGATTTCGCCCGAAAACGTTCCCAGAACATCCGTGTCCAAGTCGGGAACACGCGGATCTACGTACACGCCGATGCCCTCAGTGAGCAGCGGACCGATGACCGCTTGCTTGCCGTGCATGGTTGCCACGATGCACCGGCGACCGGCAAACTCTTGGACCCGATTCACAAGCTCCTCCCCACTTTGGTAGCTGATGAGCCCATTCCACCTGCTCGGTGAAGCGAAGAAGAAGTCACCTCAACCCGGAGATACCTGCCGCAACCCCCATGCCATGAAAACGTTGCAAGAGCAACTGAAATTGAACTGACTGGAGGCATGCGTGCTGATTGTGAGAGCAATTTACCCTCACCTCACGCCTTGCAAACATTGCAATCCCTTATAGCTGCTACGGACAGAGGCGTAACTTGCTGACCATGACGGGAACCGCCCTCCTCCAACTGCTCGTGCACTACGGCCTGCACCTGGTGGCGCCAATCGGCATTGCCCGGTGGTTCTATCCGGAGCGGTGGAAGCGGACCTACTTGATTTTAATGAGTACGATGTTGGTGGATTTGGACCACTTGCTCGCCGATCCGGTGTTCGATCCCGACCGGTGCAGCATCGGGTTCCATCCGCTTCATTCGCACGAGGCCATTGCCGTGTATTGCGTGCTGCTGTTGTTCCGCCGGACGCGCGTCGTGGCCATCGGGCTGGTGTTGCACATGGCGACCGACTTCCAGGACTGCTTTTGGCCGTAACTCAGCGGATGACCACGAACGTGCCGCTCAACGGCTCCGCCGGCTGCCCGATCCGCTCGTCCTCGCCCCAATTGTAGGTGATGACGTAGGCAAAATAATCCGCCTGGACCCAGTACGCGTCCACTCCGCCGACCCACACTTCGTCGGGATCGGACGACTCGAAGACGACTTCACCCCACCGATCGAAAATCCGCAGGTGGTAGTTCGTGATGGGGCACGAGGCTTCGACCCCGAAGGCGTCGTTGTGGCCGTCGTTGTTGGGCGTGAACGCGGTGGGGACGTAGACCATGCACGGGCAGTCCTCGCCGACCGCGCCGAAGTCCACGCCGAGCGTGACCTCGGAGGCGAAGGTGCAGCCCGCGGCATCGAGGACTTCGATGGCGTGCACGCCCGGCGCGAGGCCCGTGAACGCGCCCGAAGATGCCACGAGGCCGTTCAAGGAGTAACTCACTGGCTCGGTGGCGTTTTGGACGGAAACGGTGATTTGGCCGTTGTCCACCCAATCGCAGCTCACGTCCTTGCGCGCCACGTTCACCTGCAGGTCGCTCTCGTTCGCCACCACGGCCGCCACCTCGCCCGTGCACCCGCCGGGATGCTGAACGGCCACGGTGTACGCGCCGCCGTGCAGCCCCTCGAACACGCCAGTCGGTGCCCACGCTCCGCCGTTGAGGCTGAACTGGAAGGGCAGCGGTTCCGCGACCGCCACCTCAATGCGGCCCGAACCGTCGCTGCATTCCTCCGGCTGCACGTCCACGAGCACCACCGCGGGCTCCACCTGCACCACGGTCACTTCCTCCGACCACGCGCACCCGGCTGCGTCCTCGACCGTCGCCGTGAACGCCCCCGCAGACAGGTTCGCAGCCTGCGATCCGCTCAGCTCCAATCCGTTCAGCGTGAAGGCATACGGCGCCTCCCCGCCCGCAGGCGTCAGGTTCACCGCACCGTCGTTGCCAGCGCACGACTCCGGCGTCACCGACACCGCCACGTCGAAACCGATGCAGGCCGCTTCTTGGCAGACCGTCGTGGCGGTGTTGAGCACGTTGGCGAGGTTCTGCTCGATGTAGGTTTCCATGCGCGCGATTTGGTCTGCGGAGAACATGAACAAGCAGGCGTCGTCGCAGTACTCCATATAGGTAGGCCAAAGAATCGGCTCCGCACATGTGATCACCTCCCCCCCCGGACACCCGAACGTCGGCGCATCCGTCACCGGCGTATCGTTCACGAAATCGTTGCTCCCACACCCGCCGTTCGCCCACGGGTGGTCCAGCAAAAAGTAATGCCCGATTTCATGCGTCATCGTGCGGCCCAAATTGTACGGGGCGTTCAAGGTGTTGCCTCCACAGCTCACCGATCCGAATACCGAAGGATCGCACGTCGCGCCGTCGCCGTTGCCTTGGCCGCCGAGCGGAGAATAGCCGAGCACCCCACCCCCGAGGTCGCGCACGAAGAAATTCAGGTACCCCGCCCACGCCGCATCGAAATCGCCCGTGGTGGCGTCCAAAGTCACCGCGTAATCCCCTTCCTGCAACCCGAAGCCCGCGGGGTGGTCCAACGTCGCGAGGCAAAACTGCACGCACGACTCCTGGTTCTGGATGCCCGGCCACATCGTCGGCTGCAAATCGTTCCACGTTTCGATGTCGGCGTTGTACGCTCCGAAGTCCGCGTTCAGCGTTTCGATCTGGGAGAGCGACATCTCGATGGCGCAGTCGATCGGGATGCCGGTGTTCTGGAAGTGGACCGCGACGGGGATGATGAGCGGCGTGTCGCACTCGGAGCGGTTGGGTGCGGCGTCGTTCACCGCTTGAACCTTGTCTCGGAACGCCTCCTCGTAGCCTGCGAGGCCCATGAGGTGGGTGTGGACGGAATCCATGCCGCACGTGCGTTGGCCTTGGGCGGCGGGCAGGGCCCACCAGCCGATGAGCATCCAAATGAGGGCGATTCGGTTCATGGCGTTGGTTTCAACTACAGGACTGCAAAGATGCACCGCAGGTTGCGTCCGGAAAGCGGTGAGGTCACCGAGCGTTAAAATTCGTGATTTTATTATGCATGCATAGAAAATGCGTTGTACCTTCTGCGCCATGAAGCCGCACGACACGTTGGACTTTCATTTGCGATGGGGCTGGTCGAAGCTGTCCCGGTTGTACGCAGTGGAGGCCGAACGGCGCGGCATTCCCGTGAGCTACGTGTTCGCGTTGATGCAAGTCGACCGGAAGGGCACCCCGAGCACGCAACTCGGTCCGCGCATGGGCATGGAGGCCACGAGTTTATCGCGCACCCTGAAAGGCATGGAGGACATGGGGCTGGTGGAGCGGCGGCCGGATGCTGCGGACGGGCGGAAGGCCTTGGTGTTTTTGACCCCGGATGGGGTGGCGGCGCGGCGGCAGGCGCGGGATTTGGTGAAGGCGGTGAACGCCCGCATCCGGGAACTCCTCGGCGACGAAGAAGTCGATGCGCTCATAGCGAGCTTGCGCAAACTGAATGAACTTTTTGACCGCCCGGAGCAGCTGCTCGGCGGTGACATCCCTCAATCCCCTCTTGCTTCATGAAGGCAACTGAAGAAATCCCTTTGCACCGCATTCGCCGGGTGGCCGTGTTGGGCTCCGGCGTGATGGGTTCGCGCATTGCGTGCCATTTGGCCCAAACCGGATCCGAAGTGCTCCTCCTGGACCTCCCCGCTCAAGAAGGCCCGCGCGATGGCGTGGCGGCGGGACACTTGCGCGATGCGCTGAAGAGCAACCCCTCCCCGATTTACTCGAAGCGGTTTGCGGGGCGCATCACCACCGGCAACTTCGACGACGACCTCGCGAAGGTGGCCGACTGCGATTGGATCATCGAGGTCATCGTCGAGCGGCTCGACATCAAGCAGCAGCTCTTCGAGCGGGTGGAACAGCACCGCAAGCCCGGAACGCTCATCACGTCGAACACGTCGGGCATTCCGATTGCGCTGCTCGCGAAGGGGCGGAGCGACGACTTCCGGAAGCACTTCTGCGGAACGCACTTCTTCAACCCGCCGCGCTATTTGCAGTTGCTCGAAATCATCCCCGGACCGGAAACGGACGCGGCGGTGCTCGACTTCTTTACCCGTTATGGGGAGCGCATCCTCGGCAAGCAGGTGGTGCGGTGCAAGGACACCCCCGCCTTCATTGCGAACCGGGTCGGGGTGTTCGCCATTCAAGCGCTGTTCCACACCGTTGCGGAAATGGGACTGAACGTGGAAACGGTGGACCGCCTGACCGGACCGGCGATGGGCCGGCCGAAGAGCGCCACGTTCCGCACGTGCGACGTGGTGGGCATCGACACGCTCGTCCACGTGGCGAATGGGGTCGCCGAGCATTGCCCGAACGATGAGCGCCGGGAGGTGTTTGCGACGCCGGCGTATGTGCAGCATTTGGTCAGCAACAACCTGCTGGGAGCCAAATCCGGCGCCGGTTTCTACAAAAAAGTCAAGGACGCGAACGGCAACAGCGACATCCTCGCGCTCGACCTCAAGACGCTCGAATACGTGCCGCAAAAGAAGGCGTCCTTTGCAACGCTCGAGGCCGCGAAACAAGTCGATGCGCTGCCCGAGCGCACGAAGCTGCTCTTCAACGGCACCGACGCGGCGGGCGATTTCTACCGCCGCATCTTCACCGACGTCTTCGCCTACGTTTCGCATCGGGTGCCGGAGATTTCGGACTTGCCGCACGCCATCGACGATGCGCTTCGGGCGGGCTTCGGCTGGGAGCTCGGCGCGTTCGAGAGCTGGGACGCCATCGGCGTGGCAGAAGGGCTGGACGTGTTGCGCGGAAGGGGCTTGACGGTGGCGGGTTGGGTCGACGAAATGCTCGCGACCGGCGCCACTACGTTCTACCGGAACGTGAACGGGGTGCGCGAGTGTTGGAACCCCGCAACGAAAGCGCACGAGCCGCTCGCGGGCCAAGCGGGGCGATTGTCCTTGGCGTGGTTGCCGGAGTCGGCCACGGTTTGGTCGAACAGCGGCGTGACCCTGCAAGACCTCGGCGACGGCATCCTCAATGTGGCGTTCCACACGAAGATGAACAGCATCGGCGGCGAAGTCATCCAGGGCCTGAACAAGGCCGTCGACCTCGCCGAAGCTGGCGACTGGCGCGGCATCGTGGTCTCGAACGAGGGCGCCCAATTCAGTGCCGGAGCGAACGTCGGCATGATCTTCATGATGGCGGTGGAGCAGGAATACGACGAGCTCGACTTTGCCGTTCGGGCCTTCCAGAACACGATGATGCGCATGCGCTACTCCGGGGTGCCGGTGGTGGCGGCGCCGCATGGGTTGGCCTTGGGCGGCGGTTGTGAACTCTGCCTGCACGCGGACAAAGTGGTCGCCCACGCGGAAACGTACATGGGCCTCGTGGAATTCGGCATCGGCGTCATCCCGGC
>CAYMHW010000026.1:8721-27655 GCA_964390365.1 uncultured Comamonadaceae bacterium
GTGGAATTGTGCATGCAGCGCAAGACGCTGGAACGGATGCAGAGTTTGATCCAAAAAGGAAAAATCCTGCGCAACTAACCCCCCGAAGCAACACACCATGAACGCATACATCATCGGCGGTTACCGCAGCGCAGTCGGCAAGTCCGGCAAGGGCGCCTTCCGTTTCACCCGCCCCGACGACCTCGGAGAACAGGTCATCCGCAAGCTCCTCTCCGACTTCCCCCAACTCGACCCCGAACGCATCGACGACGTCATCGTCGGCAACGCCACCCCCGAAGCCGAACAAGGCCTGAACATCGGGCGGATGGTGAGCCTGATGGGCCTCGACACCGAAAAGGTGCCCGGCATGACGGTCAACCGCTACTGCGCGTCGGGCCTTGAAACCATCGCCATCGCCTCGGCGAAGATCCACGCGGGCCTCGCCGATTGCATCCTCGCGGGGGGCATCGAAACGATGTCGCCCATTCCGTTCGGCGGGTGGCGCATCGTGCCCAACGCCCGTGTGGCGAAGGCGAATCCGGATTGGTATTGGGGCATGGGCCTCACGGCGGAGGCCGTGGCGAACGACTTCAAGGTCAGCCGCGACGAGCAGGACGCCTTCGCAGCGGAGAGCCACCGGCGCGCGGCCGCAGCCATTGACGGCGGGCGGTTTGCTCCCGGAATCGCGCCCATCACCGTGAAGGAGGTGTACCTCGACGCGAACGAGAAGCGTGCGGAACGCACCCACGTGGTCGACACGGACGAGGGCGTGCGGCGCGACACCAGCGTCGAAGGGCTCGCCCGACTCAAGCCCGTCTTCGCCGCAAACGGCACGGTCACGGCGGGGAACGCCTCGCAAACTTCGGACGGCGCCGCCTTCGTGCTCGTGTGCAGCGAGCGCATGGTCAAGGAACTCGGCGTGGAGCCGTGGGCGCGCATGGCGAGCTACCACGTCAGCGGCCTCGAACCGCGGATCATGGGCGTCGGACCGGTGCACGCCGTACCGGAGGCGCTCAAGAAGGCCGGACTGAAGGCCAGCGACCTTGGAAGCATCGAACTCAATGAGGCGTTTGCCTCGCAGAGCGTGGCCGTGGTGCGCGAACTCGGGCTCGATCCGGCGCGCGTGAATCCCAACGGTGGCGCCATCGCGCTCGGTCACCCGCTCGGCTGCACCGGCAGCAAACTCACCGTCCAGCTCTTGCACGAACTCGGACGCACCGATGAACGCTACGGCATGGTCACCATGTGCGTGGGAACGGGCCAAGGTGCGGCGGGGGTGTTTGAGCGGCTGCGTTGAACCCTTTTGGCCTGAATCCTCGTAAATCACTCGTAAAAGCACAGCGATGTCCACTCCCAACGATGCCATCCGCGGAGGAGAATTCCTCATCCGCCCCACGAAAGCCTCCGACATCTTCATCCCCGAAGAATGGTCCGAGGAACAACTGATGATGAAGCAAATGACGCTCGATTTCGTCGAGAAACGCGTGGTGCCCAACCTCGACGCCATCGACCACCAAGAGGAAGGGCTGGTGCCCCGGCTCATGGAAGAATCGGGCGAACTCGGCCTGCTCGGCAGCTCGGTGCCGGAAGAGTACGGCGGCATGGGGCTGGATTTCAAGACGACGATGCTCATCACCGAGGCCATCGGGGGCGCGCACTCGTTCAGCGTCAGCTTCAGCGCGCACACGGGCATCGGCACCTTGCCCATTTTGTACTACGGGAATGAGGAGCAGAAGAAGAAGTGGGTTCCGGGGCTCGCGAGCGGTGAGCTCAAGGGCTGCTATTGCTTGACGGAGCCGGGTGCGGGGTCGGATGCGAACAGCGGGAAGACGCGGGCGACGTTGTCGGCGGATGGCCAGCACTACGTCTTGAATGGCCAAAAGATGTGGATCACCAACGGCGGATTCGCCGACGTGATGATCGTCTTTGCGAAAATCGACGACGACGAAAACCTCACCGCCTTCATCGTGGACGGCCACAGCGAAGGCATCACGAAGAATCCGGAGGAAAAGAAGATGGGCATCAAGGGCTCGTCGACGCGGCAGATCTTCTTCAACGACGTGAAGGTGCCGGTGGAGAACCTGTTGTACGAGCGGCAGAAGGGCTTCAAGATCGCGGTGAACATTTTGAACATCGGGCGGATCAAGTTGGGCGGGGCCGTGTTGGGCGCTTCGAAGGGGGCGCTGAGCCAGGCGATCCAGTATGCGAACGAACGGGAGCAGTTTGGCCGGGCGATCTCGAAGTACGGGGCCATTCGGCACAAGCTCGCGGAGTCGGCCATCCGCATTTACACGTGCGAGGCGGCGACGTACCGGGCGACGCAGAACATCGAGGACGCCATCCAGGCGCTTAAGGCCGGCGGCATGGAGCACGGGGAAGCGACCTTGAAGGGCATCGCCGACTTCGCGCCGGAGTGCGCGATGATGAAGGTGCTGGGCTCGGAAGTCCTGGACTACGTGGTCGACGAGGCCGTCCAAATCCACGGTGGCATGGGATACAGCGCGGAAACCCGCGCCG
The DNA here is from genome assembly GCA_964390365.1 of uncultured Comamonadaceae bacterium. GTDB lineage: Bacteria > Bacteroidota > Bacteroidia > Flavobacteriales_D > Sanyastnellaceae > JALQTD01. The sequence goes on from CAYMHW010000026.1 coordinate 11,218, forward strand.
AACGCGCCTACCGCGACGCCCGCATCAACCGCATTTTCGAAGGCACGAACGAAATCAACCGCATGCTCACCGTCGACATGATCTTGAAAAAGGCCATGAAAGGCGAGATGGACCTGATGACCCCGGCGATGGCGGTGGCGAACGAACTGATGGGCATTCCGGACTTCGGTCCCGGCCCGGAGGACGTGTTCGAGCAGCACCTCGCGGTCGTGGAGAACATGAAAAAGGCCGTGTTGCTCGTGGCGGGCGCTGCGGTGCAGAAGTTGATGATGACGCTGTCGAAGGAGCAGGAGATTTTGATGGCCATCAGCGACATGGCGATTTGGACGTACACCGCGGAAAGCACCGTGTTGCGCGTTCAGAAGCTCGCCGGACTGCGCGGCGGCACGGAGGGCATTCAGCGCGAACTCGACATCATGAAGGTGTACACCTACGAAGCGGCGGAGTGGATCCACAGCGCCGGCAAGGAAGCGCTGCTCGCGTTTGCGGACGGCGACGAATTGAAGATGATGTTGATGGGCCTGAAGCGGTTCTGCAAGGTGGAGCCCTTCAACACGAAGGAGGCTCGGCAGCGGATTGCCGTCGGCCTCATCGAAGCGAACAAATACGAGGACTGAGCAATTCGCGTGCTGAGGAAGCGCTGGTCTCAAGAGGGGGCTGGCGCTTTTTTTTTGCAGTTGGGATTTGGCCTGAACCTTTCCGCGCCAAATCCCGTTAACCTTCCTAACCGCGCGCATCCGCGCCCATCATTTTACCGCTAACTTCGCCCCATGGCAAACAAAAAGATCATCACCCGCGCGAGCGAAAAGTTCCTCGAAGCGTACCTCAACAACCCGAGCCCGACCGGCTTTGAAAGCGCCGGCCAGAAGCTTTGGCTCGACTACATCAAGCCGTACATCGACACCCACATCGTGGATGCGTACGGTTCCGTCGTCGGAGTCATCAACCCCGACGCACCCTACAAGGTGGTCATCGAGGCGCACGCGGATGAAATCAGTTGGTTCGTCCACTACATCACCTCCGACGGCTTCATCTACCTCCGTCGCAACGGCGGCAGCGACCACCAAATCGCTCCGTCGAAGCGGGTGGACATCCACACGGAGAAGGGCGTGGTCAAGGCCGTCTTCGGTTGGCCGGCCATCCACACGCGGACGCCGGGCAAAGAAGCCGCTCCGACCATGAAGAACATCTTCCTCGACGTCGGCGCGAAAGACAAGGCCGAAGTCGAAAAGATGGGCATCCACGTGGGCTGCGTGGTCACTTACGAGGACACCTTCACCATCCTGAACAAGAATTGGTACGTCGCCCGCGCGCTGGACAACCGCGCTGGCGGGTTCATGATCGCCGAAGTCGCGCGCTTGCTGAAGGAGGAGGGAACGAAGCTGCCTTTCGGTTTGTACATAACGAACAGCGTGCAAGAGGAAGTGGGATTGCGCGGCGCGGAAATGATCGCCGAGCGGATTCAACCCGACGTGGCCATCGTCACCGACGTGACGCACTGCACCCACACGCCCATGATGGACAAAATCGATCAAGGCGACGTGGCAGCGGGCAAAGGCCCAGGCGTGACTTACGGGCCTGCGGTCCACAACAACCTCCTGAAGCGCATCATCGACACGGCCGAAGCCGAGAAGATTCCGTTGCAGCGCATGGCCGCAAGCCGCTTCACCGGCACCGACACCGACGCATTCGCCTACTCGAACATGGGCGTTCCGAGCGCATTGATCAGCCTGCCGTTGCGCTACATGCACACGACCGTTGAAATGGTGCACAAGCAAGACGTCGAACACTGCATCCGACTCATCCTCGCCACCTTGAAGCAAATCGAACCCGGAGAAGACTTCCGGTACTTCAAGTGAACGAAAAAACCGAAATGAAAACGCCCGCCCTGGTTTCAGAGGCGGGCGTTTCTCATTTGGCTACCGCTCGGAGGTGGTGCTTGATGGCGTGCACATCCAACGGCAAACGGAGGACCGCATCGGGGGCCAAGTCCGCCACCCAATCCGGTGCGACCGCATCCCCCGGACACACCGCGAGCCAACGCAGGCTGGCATGCATCGACTGAGCGGCCGACAGCCACGAACCCAAAGCAGGCTCCGTGATGCCCTCCAAGCACACGAGCGCCACCACGGACCTTTCGGGGCCAACCCCTTCCAACGCGCCCATTTCCAAGCGATGAAGGCAACGAACTTCCATGTGCGGCATGGCCTGTACGAACAACTTTCGGTGGACGCGCGTTCGCACCGCATCGGGGTCTATGTGAATGAGCATCTTCCTCGGTTCTGTCTCCGAGAAAGATAAGCGGACTAAATAAACTACCGTCTACTTAAGAAAGCAACTCGTCTATTTTTTTCGCCTTTTCGTGGATTTCAGGAACATCCGCACCTCCGGAAGCGGTCACTTCGACGATCCACGCGGCCAGTTCCTTCGCTTGGCGCATTTGCTCGATCATGCGATCGCCCTCCTTCTGCACCGAACGCTTGCGACGAAATTGGTCTGCGGCCTCTTCGACCAAAACCTGCAACTCCGCTTCGTTCCACGGCTTGCTGATGTACTTGTAGATCTGGCCCTTGTTGATGGCGTCGATGACGGCGTCGATGTCCGCGTGTCCCGTCAGGAGCATGCGGATGGGATCCGGAAAGTCGGACATGATGAGTTCGAAGAACTCGACGCCGCTGAGGGAGGGCATTTTTTGGTCCGAAATCACGACCTCGATCGGATGCTCGCGCAGGAGCTGCACCGCCTCCGTGGGCTCCGTGGTCACGTGGACCTTGAATACCCGACGAAACGCCGCGCGAAAGGCCGTCAGGTTGTGGGACTCGTCGTCGAGGTAGAGTACGTGGATCATGCCGTGAAGGTTAAAGTGAACGCGGTGCCTTTTTGAGGCGTGGACTGCACATCGACCTCCGCTTGGTGGTCCGACAGGATGCCCATGACGATGCTCAAGCCGAGGCCCGTGCCTTCACCGACCGCCTTGGTCGTGAAGAAGGGGTCGAAAATCTGCTTCCGAACGCTTTCGCTCATGCCGATGCCGTTGTCTTCAATCCGAATGGTAACCAAGGTTTTAGTGCCCTGCACCACCTTCTTCGATTGGATGTAGATCAGCCGGTCTTCGGGGGCCAAATCCTCGCGCGCCATCGTCGCGTGCGCCGCATTCGTGATCATGTTCATGAAGACCTGATTCAATCGGCCCGCTTGGCACCGAACCAGGGGCAAGTCCGCCTCAAGTTCCAAATCGATGGCCACCTGATCGCGCAAGCTGCTGCGCAGGATGACCAACGTGGATTCGAGCAACTCGTTCAATTGGGCCGGCGCGAAGGCGTCCCCGTCAACCCGGCCAAAGATCCGCAAGCCCTTGACGATCTCGGCGGTTCGTCCCGCGCCATCCTCGATGCCTTTGAGCAACTGCACAATCTCCTCTTGGGTGAATTCCAAGTCCAGTTCCTCCATTCGCTCCTGCAGCAAGCGCACCTCTTCCTGCAACCCCTCGGAATCCGGCTGAAGCGCCATCACCCGCTTGAGCACCTCGTCCACGTCCTCGAAATCCCGCTTCAAACTCGCGCTCGACGAAGAAACGAAGTTGATCGGGTTGTTCAATTCGTGCGCGATGCCCGCCGTGAGCTGACCGATGGAAGCGAGCTTCTCCTGCTGAACAAGCTGTTGCTGAGCCGTTTGCAGCTCACTGAGCGTGTTCTCGAGTTCGCCATTCGCCCGTTGCAATTCCTCCGTCCGCTCGCGCACGCGTTCCTCGAGCAATCGGTTTTGGTTCGTCACCATCCGCTCATTTTGCTGGGCCAAACGCAACTGCTGCTCCTTCGCCTGCGCCGCCTCCTGCTTCATCTCATTGATGCGGCTCGCCAAAGCCAAACTCAACAACACCACCTCGATCGCATTGCCGATGGGCAGCGCAAAGAACGTCATTTGGTTGAACGGAATCACCCCGGAATCCTTCAGGACGAACACCAACACCGCCACGATGAAAAACATCCAAGCGATCAAGAAATAGCCCGCCGGACGGAACCCCTGCCGCAAGGACAACACCGCCCCCGGGATGAGCAAGAAGATGGCCAACGCACAGAAATTGATGAGGTTGTAACTCCAGGTCATCCACCCGAACAACGCCAGCAAAAACGCCAACCCGTAAATGCCCAAATACACGTACATCACCGTGTTCAACCACGGCACGCGCTTCGGCAGGTCCAAGAAATCCCGCGCAAAAATGATGGTGGCCACCCCGCTGAACACGCCCATGAAATGCACCAACCGGCGCTCCAACCACGGCCATTCCTCCACGTTCAACAGCCCCGCATACCCGTTGAGCACGAGCTGGGCACCTCCCACGGTCACGATGTACAGCGCATACCACAAGTAGTTCCGGTCCCCGACGCTGAAAAACAGGAACAAGTTGTAGAGCAGCATGACGAAGATGATGCCGAAATACGCGGCAAAGAACACGTCGCGCACGTGGGCATCCCGAATGACCTCCTTGTGACCGGCGATCCGCACGGGCAGCAAAAGCGGCTTGCCGCTTTGGACGCGAATGAGCACTTCCAAATCCGTGCACTCCGTCGCCAACGGCACCGAAAACGACGGGTACGTGCCGAGCTGGCTTTCTTGGCCGCTCCGGTGGGTCTCGCCGTCGCCGTAGGCCGTGATGACCTCTCCATCGCAAATGATGAAGCAACTCAGCTCGTCGATGGTGGCGTTTTGGATCTCCAACAAGGAACCCGCCTCCGTCGCGGGGTCGAGCTGCAAACGGAGCCAATAGACCTCCGAACTGTTGCCCAAATTGGGAACCGAAACGTCGAGCGGCTGCCATCCCAACAAGTCCACGATTTGTTCCGTGACCGACATCTTCGGAACCATGGAGTCGGGCAGCAATTCCATGCGCTCCCCGATGTATTCCTGCGCGCCTGCAGGCCGGGCGAATCCAATGACCGCCAACCACACGAGTCCGACAACACGGAATCTGAGCAGGCGGTGCGCGTTCATCCCATCGACATTTCAAAGGCGAGTCGCAATTCCCCCTTGGGGCCCGTCACCGAATGGACATGGCCCGTGGGGTCTTGCCAAAGCTGCTCCAACAACGCCCGCACAGCCGGCGCAGCCGACTCCACGTGATCGGGGAAGGTGAACCGGGCCAGGTTCGCTCGAAGCTTGGGCGTGGGGTAGGTGAACGCGCCGTCGTTGCCGACCCCTTCCTCGATTTGGAACCCAATGGTGCTCTGCATGCGCCGCGTAACCGGCGAAGTCAAGGCGAACAAATGCCGCGCGTCCAGCATGGGAAGCGCGGCAATCGCGGCCTGCACGAGAAACAACGCCTCCACCCCCATCCCCGCCAGCTCCAGGCTGTTCCACAGGCCGCCGATCTCGTACGCCCCCTCTTCGATGTACGGCTCCAAGAACGCCGCGAGGTTGGGGTCTTGGTCTTGAACGGCTTGGTAAAGTGGCAAATCGCCGGGGCGGTGTGCGCGGTACATCCGCGCACCGCCGAGCACCTTTTCCGAATTCATCGACAGGGCAGCAATGACCTGCACCTCCGGATTGCCGATCCAATCGCGGTTGAACGTTTTCAGCTCTTTGATGCCGTAAGCCGCGAGCACAGCTCGGTGCCCGTCCACCAGTTCGTGGGAACGCGCTTCGAATTGGTCTGCGGGGTACACCACCACGCGGGCCGCGCTGACGCGCTCCGCTTGGCGAATGCGTTCAAGAGAAGGATTCGGCGAACTGCTCATCCAAATTGATGTAGAGCCGGACGTCCGGCATGAATTGATCCAATAAAATCCGACGCGCGGCTTGGGCCGCAAACGCGCCGCCGGAAGCGACCTCCGTGTACACCTGCGGCCACGCCAGCAACTCCTGTCCGAGCAGTGGGATGCTCGCCCGGCCCCGCTCCGAGACGCTGTCCAAATCCACGAAGGCGTGCAAGGCTTCGGTGGTCCATCCCTTGCACTGCAGGAACATGTCCATCGAAGCCTCATCGATGCGGCCGTGCAAGTAGCCCGGGGCAATCTTCTCGGGCTGGTCGTACCGCTCCACATCGAGCATGCCGCGGTCGCTGGTGTCCATGATGACGGGCAGTCGGCGGGCGCGCGCGTTCAAGCGCAACGAGGCTTTGGTGGCCAAATCATCGCACGCATCGCAAATCAAATCCAACCCATCCAAGAACGCGTCGATGTTGTCCTCGGTGACGCCCTCGGGGAACACCTCGACCTGCAAGAACGGGTCGATCTCCGCAATTTCCCGGGCGGTGATGAGCCACTTCGGTTGTCCGAGCTGGTGCACTCCCGTGCGGATGCGGTTCACGTTCGAAAGTTCGAGCGTGTCAAAGTCGGCAATCTTGATGCGGCCCGCACCCCGTTCCATGGCCACGCTGATGGCGAAGCTCTGCCCCACCGACAGCCCCACCACGCCGACCGATTTCGTGCTCAACAAGTCCCGCTCGATGGGCATGATGCGGTTGTTGTTCCGGTTCGTTCGCACCTCGATGAAGGCCGATTCGGGGAGCAGGCGAACCAAATGACCGCGCCACGGGTAGTGAACCCAAACGCCGTAAGCCGAGCGACCGCCCACCGGAAGCAGGGCTTCGATGGCCTCGGCGATGGCCTCGGGCTGTCCTTTCAGTTTGGGATTTCGGGTGACCACCAATTCGGCCAACTGGTTGTCGAGGGTGTCCCATTCCTCGCGGATTGATCCCGAGGAGCGCAACGCGAGGAGCCGCGATTCACCCGCCGGAGTAGCGGGCTCGATGACTTCGGGCTGCCAGGACAGAGTCGTGAACTCGTTCATGCACGAAATTTGGCCGATTCCTTTCTTCGGAAAACGCGACGGCGAGGATGTTTTGAACAGCACTCCGAGGAGAAAGGCCGATGAAACCTTCACCGAACCGTGCGCGTAAAGGGGGGCCATGACGACGCACACAACGCCCACGGTTTGGATTGCTGGCAAGGAACAACGCGCGGTGGATTCCTACCTCCAACGCATCGCCCCCTTTGCCGATTCGCATGAGTTGTCGGAAGGTGAACTCGAGCGTTCACCCAGCCGCATCCTCCACAACGTGGCGAGCCGGGCGACCGCTTGGTTCCTCGTTACGGCCGCCGACCGCTGGACCCGCGAGTTGACGGATTTGGCCGCTCAATGCCGCGAAGCGAATTCAGGGTTTCGGTGCCTCGTTGTGGCGGATTGGGAAGCGCTGAGTGAGGAGCAGCGCGGGATTTGGCCTGCAGACACGCTGTTCTTGCCCACCACCTCGCTGTCCACCACCATCATCGACCGCTTGCGCTCGGAGACCCACGCAAACCGCATCGCCTCCCACCGCCGACGCCAAATCGAGCGCCTGCAGCAACGCTCTGCTTAATTCGAAGCGTACACCCTGCGGTGGCCCGTCCCCAAGGCGTTCGCCAGGTTCCGGACCGCCACCATCGCGGCCTCCGTCTCCGCGGAAACCTCCCGCTTGCTCATTCGGAGCACAAGCCAGCCGTACAAGGTCACGCAGACCAGCTCAATCGGGTGCATCGCCCGCACCCCCGCTTGCGCGTTTTTCCCTTCCAGTTCCTTCAAAAACGGCATCGCCGCCTCGTGCGCTGCCCTGTAGTCCGCGTCCTTGAGGGTGGTGAGGAGCAAGTCGTGGAGCATCGCCAGCTCCGTCAGGGCCTGGTTCGCCTCGCCGGTGTGGCCCTGTTCGCGGACGCCTTCGCGCTGCATGATTTGGGCATAGTGCAACAGCCAGCGCACCTCGTCCTCCCCTTGATCCTCCACCATGGACCGCAAGGTGCCTTCGTCAAACTCCGCAGCGCGCACCAAGTCCTCGACCTGCCACAGGTACAGGACGTACTCCACGATGTGCGCGGCCTTGATGCGGTCTGCGTGGGTCACTGCCATCAATTCGCGCTCGTCGTATCGCGTTCGGCCTCCAGTTCCGCCCGACGTTCTGCCTTCTTCGCCTCGTGGCGCTCATTGAGGTAGTCGAGCAACGGCTCCGTGATGTCAAAGCCGTCACCTCCGTACAACACGCCCTCGCCCGAAAGCCCCCAGTTCAGCACCACGTCGATGCCCGTCTCCGCGGCGTACTCCGCGATTTCGTCGCGCAACGTCTGCGCGATCATGTTCTGCATCTGCTGCTCGCGGTTCGCTGCAGCGCGCTCGGCCTGAGCTTGGTAGCGGTTGAGCAGTTCCTCGATTTCCGCCATGCGCTCGCGGGCCACGTTGAGCTCGCTGTTTGATGGGTTTTCGTTTTGGGCGTAGTCGATGAGTTCTTGCGCCTCGTCCTGAAGCGGCTTCGCTTGCGCCCGCAACTGCGTTTCAATGGCTTCAACTTGCTGCACGAGCAGGCGGTCCAAATCCGCAATCAGCGCATACCCCTGTTGCAGCGAATCCCCGTGCACGTACGCCACCGAAGCCCGCTCCCCGTTTTCCAAGGCCGCCGTCGAAGCGGTCCCCCCGCCCCACGTCAACACCGCGCACCAAACCAGCGCCACAGCGCCCAACACCCATCCCAAATGTTTCATGATTTCGATTCGATTGCTGTCCATTCTTTGCGCATCTCCACGAACCGCAGCAGGACCTGTTCCTGCAACGCGCGGGCGCGCTGTTCGAGCTCGTCCACCCCGCCTTCCACCGCTTCTTCCGGCACCTTGAAGACCTGCTCGTAGCGGTCCGCTTCAAAGCGCAGCGCGTACTTGCCGTTCCACGAGGTGACCGTGATCCGCATGATGGGATGGGGAAACTGGGCGAGCGTTCTCATTTTTCAGGCGCGAAGATAGAACTTGCGCGCATGGAATCGTTGCGATGCGTTGGGCCGGAACCGTGGAATCGGTTGAAGCACCCGGGGGTGAGGCAGTTGGCGTGGGCGGTGGGGTCGTGTCCGCTCGTGGAGCGCGGGGGCGGGCTGGAGTGGGTGGCGGCGGCGGAGTGCCGGGAGTGGCTCGAGCGGTTTTGGGGGGAGTTGCTGGTGTTGGAGGCGGATCCGCGGCCGGTGGAGCGGGTGTTGGCGGGGGCCGGGCCGTTGTTGGGGAAGCGGTTCGAGGCCTTGATCGGGTGGTACTTTGAGCGGTCGGCGGACTGGCGGATGCTGGTGGCGAACGAGGTGGTGGAGCGGGATGGCCGGACGGTGGGCGAGGTGGATTTCATCGTGGAGGCCGCTTCGGGGGAGGTGATGCACGTGGAGGTGGCGTGCAAGTTTTACTTGGGGATGCCGGGGAGCCGGGGGGCTTGGGGGGATTGGCGCGGCTTACGGGTGGAGGATTCGTTGGAGCAGAAGGGGGCCAAATTCGCGGAGCAGTTGGCGTTGAGGCGGGCGGACTGGCCGCAGGTGGATCGGCGGGTGGCGATGATGAAGGGGTGGCTGTTTTATCCGTGGCGGGAGGTGGCGCGGCCGAGGCCGCCGAGGGGGGCTGCGGCGGGAGCGCCTTCGGGGTGGTGGGCGCATGCAGCGGAGGCGGACGTGGTGCCGGGGCTGTGGGCGGTGCCGCGGGCGGACTGGCTGACGCAGGTGCACGAGCGCGCGGAGGAGGGGCCGCTGCCGTTGAAGCGCGGAGGGGTCGTGGCCCAAACCACCGTCAACGCCGGCGTCCGCACGGAGCTGAGTCGGGGCATGATCGCGCCGGATGGGTGGCCGGGTCGGGATTTGGCCTGAATCGTGCGACCTTTGTATTTCCAAATGAATCGCATGCATCCCATTCGTCCCCTCGTTCTCGTTGCCTTGCTCCTCGGTTCCGTCCTCGCCCTTCGCGCGCAGGGAACAGCGGTGGTCACCGGCTCCGTCACCGACGGGCTGACGGGGCAAGCCGTGCCGTTCGCTTCGGCGGCGCTCTATTCCGTCCGCGACAGCTCGATCGCCGGCGGCGCGCTCGCCGGCCCCGACGGCACGTTCACCATCGACGGCTTGGGGCGCGGGCGCTACTGGTGCACCGTCAGCTTCATCGGCTACGGCACGTGGACTTCGGAGCCCTTCGGGTTCGGCCCGCAAGGACCCCAGCGCAAGGACCTCGGCGAAATCGTCCTCGAACCTTCCGTGGAGGCGTTGGACGAGGCGGAGGTTGTGGCCGAGCAGAGCACGATGGAAATGCTCATCGACCGGCGGGTGTTCCACGTCGGGAGCGATTTGACATCGGCCGGCGCGAACGCTGCGGAGTTGCTCACGCGGGTGCCCAGCGTGGACGTGGACCTCGAGGGCAACGTCTCGCTGCGCGGGAGTTCCAATGTGCAGATCCTGATCGATGGGCGGCCTTCGGGGTTGAGCGGGGCGGCGGGGCAAGCGTTTTTGGCCCAAATCCCATCGCAGACCATCGACCGCGTCGAAATCATCACCAACCCATCCGCCCGCTACGATCCCGATGGCATGGCGGGCATCCTCAACATCGTCCTGAAGAAGAACAAGCTCGCGGGGTTCAACGGCACGGTGCAACTCACCCCCGCGACGGCAGGCAACCTGTCGAGCAGCGCGTCGCTGAACTACCGCGACGCCCATTGGAGCGTCTTTTCGAGCCTCTCCGCCAACCGCCAAAACCGCTTCGCCGCGGGGTCCTTCCTGCGCGAGCAGTTGCTGTACGACAGCCTCCAGACCCTCGAGCAATTGCGCGGCGGGAACGGCATCGACCTGTCCATCGGCGGGCGCGTGGGGGTGGAATGGACGCCGAGCGAAGGCACCACGTGGTCGCTGAGCAGCAACTTCAACCGGTCCACGGAAGATGAATTCGAGTCGCGGACGAACGAATTGATTTGGGGCGAGACCGGGGCCAGTACGGTGCGCCTCAATTACGAAACCGGGGTACAGCAGGGATGGGACCTCGATGGCGGATTCCGCAAGGTGTTCGACGGCAATCCCCAACACACCTTCGAAGCCACCCTGCGTTGGTCCGAAAGCCACGGCGATTCCAACCAGGACATCCACGAGGAAAACACCGACAACGCCACCCTCGAATTCGACGACTTCAACGACCAACTCACGGACAACGCGCGGCAGGTGCTCGCCATCGACTACGTGCGCCCGCTGCCCGAATCCGGCAAGCTCGAACTCGGCTGGAAATCGAACCTGAGCGACCAATCGTCCCAGTTCACGTACCTCGAAGCGGACAGCATCACTTACGAAGGCGGGCTGTACCTCCCGTGGGGCCAGGACACGGTGGACTACACCTTCAATTACCGCGAGGACGTGCACGCGGTGTACGGCACGTGGGGACGGGATTGGGGCGCTTGGGGTGCCCAAATCGGCAGCCGCCTCGAACAGGCGTTCACGCGGGCCCAACTCTCCGGTCCGAACGCAGCGCCCTTCCAGAACGACTACTTCTCGTGGTACCCGTCGGCCAACCTTTCCTACGAATCGGACGACCGCACCACGTGGTCGCTCAGCTACAGCCGGCGGGTCAACCGCCCCCGCGGACGGCAGGTGAACCCCTACATCGACGACGCCGATGCGTTCAACGTCCGCACGGGCAACCCCGAATTGCGGCCCGAATACACGCACTCATTCGAAATCAACCGGTTGTGGACGCGCGACCGGTGGTCCATCTCCACCGCGTTGTTCCACAAACGGACCACTGACGTCATCCGCCACTACAGCACCATCGACGAGAACGGAGTGCGCCAATCCACCTTCATCAACCTGTCCAGCCGGCACGATGAAGGCCTCGAGGTCATCCTCTCCGCGCCGTTGTGGAAGGCGAGTTCCGTGCGCTTGACCGGGGACGTGTACCATTTGGCGAACGACGCGGGCGATTTGGAAGCGGCGACGAACGCGCAGGGGTGGACGTACAACCTGAGTTTGTATGCGAATTTGGCCTTGGGCAAGGAGTGGAAAGGCCAAATCAACGGGCGCCACCGCGGCGCCAGCGTCACCCCGCAAGGTCGCTTCAACGGGATGCAATCGGTCGACGTGGCGGTCCAGCGCACCTTCTTCGAGCGCCGCCTGAGCCTGGCCCTCCGCGTGAGCGACGTGTTCGATACGCGCGAGTGGTCCTACGCCATCGACCTGCCCGACTTCTACCAAGAATCCATCCACAAGCGGCAGTCGCGGTTTGCTTACGTGGACCTGCGGTGGAGCTTTGGAAAGCTCGAAGAAGGCCGCCGCAGCCGTGGCGGCGGCGGGGGTGGCGGCGGTGGGGACTTCGACGGAGGGGACTTCTGAGGGTCAGATCCACTGCCCTTTCGCGGGCGCTTCATGCGTGACCGGGTAAGCGTCTTGCTTCCAAGGGCGCTTCAAGTCGGCGTAACGAGGCCACGAGTGGCGGGCGACGATCCGCACGCCCCATTGCAGCAGCGGGTTCTTGAACCAAACCGAGCAATACCATCCTTCGGGCAACGCGCCGATGGAGGACTTGATGTCGAGGGCGGTTCGACCCATCACAACCCGGTCTGCATTGACCTCGATGCCCCATCGGATGAACTCGATGAGCATGCGCTGGTACAAACTCAGGTCCCGGTTCAAGCCGCGGTCAAACCCGACGAAGAACGCCTCCACCGTGGACGCGGTTTGGTAACCGCAATAAAACGCCACCATGCGGTCGTTGTGGCGAATCACGTCCACGCGAAACCGGTCGCCCCACGTGCGCTTCGCCTCGATCAAGTCCTGCGGCATGAGCGTCCCCAACCGAAAACTCGCCTCCCCATAAACTTGTCGGTACAGGGCGTACACCTCATCGATCGCGGCTTCCAACTGCGACAGCGACAGGGATTCGATGGAGCAGCCCTCGGAGCAGGCCAGGATGCGTTTCACCTTGGTGCGCGATTTGGTCCGCAACTCCCCGAGGTAATCGTCCAGCGACCGCCAATCGGGATTGAGCGGCAACCGCATGACGGGATCAAACTCCAAGTCCACCCAATTCGGCAGCCAGTTCGATGCGCCGCCGATGCGCGACTCAACGTCTTCCTTCGGAAAGTCCTTGACCAGCACCACCCGAGGGTTCAAGGGGCCCGGAGCACTTCGCAGCGAACGCTTCAGCGTTTCCCCGACGAGGATCCTGCGCTGCTCGGCAGGAACCGCCTCTCCGAAGCGGTAGGCGTGGCCTCCAGAACCCAGCACGCTGCCCATCACCCGAACCGCAAAGCGCAGCACGCCCTTGCGCCCATGGAGCATGCGGGAAAGCCCCGAGAACCACCCCGCCCCGCTCGCCAAATGCTTCTCCAACCGGTGGCTCTCGGCCCACGTGTCCTCCACCACCGCCACGCCGACCCAGTGCACTGGAGCCCGCCCCGCCGCCTCGTGCCAGACCACGGCGCTCACCACCCTCGCGGGATCCGCGAACAGGGCCTGAACGGATCGGGCATCCAAAAAGAAGGAATCTTCCCGGTCGGACTGAGCGAGTCGATCCCAGGCGGACCACTCGCTCACTCCCCAGTTGGAAACGTCCTCAACCCACCAGTCCTCGTATGGCTTCATGCAGCGGTTGTTTGGTCCTCACGAAAAGACCAAACCAATGCGAACAGCAAAAAGATCAAAGAAACCGCACCTCCCATCGAAGCGATCAGCTGCTTCGGATTCGAATCGTCCTCAAAGACCAATTCCACCCGGTGCTCACCCGGCGGAACCGAAACCGCTCGGAACAGGAAATTCGCCCGGGCAATGGTGGCCGGCTCCCCGTCGATGTAGGCCTTCCAGCCGAGGGGGTAGTACACCTCGGAGCAGACCAACAAACCACCTTGTTCCGACGACACCGCGTACTCGATGTACTCCGAATCGTGGCGAAGGCACTGCACCTCATTCGCTCCCGTGGGGCCGAGATGGGGAATCAAATCGCGATGGGCCTCGGGCACCACCGCCTCATCGAACGAATCCACTTCGCGGGTCTTGATGATCTCGTCGTTGCTGCTCTTCGCCCAAGTCACCTCCTGCACGAACCAAGCGGGGCCCGGCCCCGCGGGCATGGGCAGCACGTCGTCGTCGGACACGATGAGGTAGCGGGTGTTCAGCATCCGATGCCCCCACATGCCTTCGAGTCCGGCTTGCACTTGATTCGATTGCGCAGCGGCTTCAAGCAACCGGCGGTCTCGGGACAGGATGACTTCCATGTAGTCCTGGTAGCGCTGGAGTTTCGCCCCGTGATAGCCCCCGATGGACTGGAAGAAATAGGACGTTTCCGTATCGATGTAGGGGTCTCGGAACTTGAGGACGCGGAAGGGTTCGCCCTCGGCACGCATCGCTTCAAAGGTGGCGATTTGGGTCAGGAGTTCCTTGTCCTCCGGCCTCAAGCGGCGTGGAAACGCGTCCTTGTACACGTCGAACAAGGTCGACTTGGTGGTTTCAAAGGCTTCGCCTTGTGGGCGTTCCGCCTCCAAGATTTTCAGGTGGGCGGGCTTCGGACGGAAGGGATAGCTGTAGTCCGCTTTGGAAATCCAGCTGCTGCGTTGGCCAGGAGTCAGGTCGTTGCTGTGGTAGCGGAAGTTGACGTTCCAAAGGTCCAATGTCGTGACGATGAGGAACGCAAAGGCCGCGAACCTCGGGTTCAACTTGCCTTGCAAAAGAACCGCTGCAATGACCGCCGCAAGGACCAACAATCCGAGGGTGCGCAGCACGTCAGCACGGAACACCTCCACCCGCAGCGAAAGCACGTAATTCGCGTCCAACTGACTCAACATGTCCGGGCGGAGTTCCGGCGCAAAGCCCAAGAGCGCATCGGGCACGGCATAAAAGAGGAGGAACAGGCCGAGCATGCCCCCGAAGACCAACGCCACCCGGTTGCGAATGGACTTCCACTCCGCTGCCTCGAGTTGGCCTGCCGCCCGGGCCTTCCCCCAATCCGCCAACTGCTTCAACATCAGGAGTGCACCCGCACCGGACATCACCTGGATGACCACCAACATCATCTTCGTGTCGCGGAATTTGTTGAACAAAGGGACGTAGCTCAAGAAGAAGTCCGTGAGGAACGTCACCTCCCGCCAGCTCAGGAAAATGGCCAGCACCGTCATCACCGCAAACGGCCAACGCAACCAATGCCGCCCGATGAACAGGAAGGCGAAAAAGAAGGCCATGAGCAGGGCTCCGAAGTAGAAGGCTCCCGCTGAATACTTTTGCTCGCCCCAATAGACGGGGATGTTCAGCCGCTGTCCTTGGTACGTGGCGCTCACCACCTCCGCTCCGCCCTTGAAGTTGGGGCACATGACCGCCAACCACTCCATCGGCGACATGCTGTATTCGAGGATGTACTCGTTGCCCAGTCCCTCCCCGCTGTTTTGGCCTGCTTCACCCCCGAGGAGTTCATCGGTCCCAAGGACCAAACCGTCCTCGCCCGCCAACGAACCGTCTGCTTCGTATTGGACAATCGCCTCACCGCGCGTGGTGAACTTGGAATACTGCTGCGTATTCAAGATGCCCAACAGGCTGGGAAGCGCCGAACTGCCTCCCGCCAGAGCCAACAACAGGCTCACCTTGAAGAACCGCTTCAACTCGCCAGATTTGAAGGACCGAATGCCCCATGCGATGGCGATGGCGCCCAAGAGCATGAGCAAGTAGTACGTCATCTGCAAGTGATCGGCCACCAGGTGCAGCGAAGTAAACAAGGCCGTAAAGAACAAGCCTCGCCAGAGTTTCCCTTGGTAAGCCATGACGACCCCCGCGACCACGCCCGGCATGAGGTAGATGGCGTTGATCTTGGAATTGTGGCCGGCGCCGAGGTACAACACCCCCACGGTGCTCAAGGCAAATGCCACCCCTGCGGAGGCCGCCCACCACGGAGCCATGCCCAAGGCCAAGGCCAGCAAATACGCGGCCAACATCCCCAGCATCATGGCGGTGATTTGTTGGCCTCCAAAGAACCCATTGATGCTTTCGCGCAGGGATCGGGCCCAATTGAATCCTCCGGAACTGCCGCCGATTTGGTACGTAGGCATCCCGCCAAACATCGAATTCGACCAATTCAACTCCTCACCCGTGAGGGACTCAAATGACTTGCGCTCTTGCGCCATGCCGATGTATTGGACAATGTCCGGCTGAGACAGCATGTAATCATCGTGGTACAACCCATACAACCCGTTGCTTACGAGGAGGTAAAACACCATGACCCCAACGTGCCAAGCAGCGCCCTTCCAATCGAACGTCAATTTCTTCCAAGCCATGCCCCAAATTTCCGTCGAAAATAATGGGAATTCGAGCCAACTTGACCTCAATCGTCGATTTCCTCGTAATCCACGTACTCGCCCAACCGCTCGTCATCCGGCCGCTGTTTCTTGCGGCGCGGCGGGTCTTGAGCCGGCCGGCGACCGCCCCCGAACATCCGGTCGAGCGTCCGCCAAACGAACCAGACCACCATGGCCCCGACGATGTAGCGCAGCAACCCCATTACTTGCTGAGGTACAGGTTGCGCTCGCTGTACACCTTGCGGAAGAACGGATCGCGCAGGTTGGGAATGAAGCGAATGGCTTCGCCCGTGGACTTCATTTCCGGCCCCAGTTCCTTGTTGACTTCCGGGAACTTCTCGTACGAGAACACCGGAATCTTCACGGCGTA
>CAYMHW010000027.1:0-26812 GCA_964390365.1 uncultured Comamonadaceae bacterium
CAATGGTCGTATTCGCACAACTTGGGAAACCACTGGGTCATGGAATATTCGACCCCCTCGGAATTCATCCAACCGGACCGGCGGATTTGGCGTGGTACGATGGCCTCCCAATCCAGTTCGAGCTGCACCGTCGCACCCGGCGCGACCGGCGCGTTGAGGAAGGCGGTGAGCAGGGTGCCGTCGTGTTCAATGGTCACCGGCTTGCCATCCACGGTCAATTCCGATACGGTGGAAGAACCCCATTCGTCTTCGGGCAACTCGAAGATGCGCGAACCCACCCGGCGGTCGGGATCGGCGATGTTGCGGCTCCGAACGTCCATCATGCTTCCGGGGCGGAACGCATTGAAAAACAGGTGAAAATGCAGCCGGTCGAGCTCGTCGGGGCTGTTGTTCGTGAATGCGATGACGGTGTGCCCACTCAGGCCGTGCCTTGCCGTATCGAGTTGAACGTCCATCGTATAGTCCGCACGCTGCTGCCAACCAGGGTACTGGGCACTCGCGGGGTTGATCCCGACCATGGCCCCTAAACACGCCGCAATCCAGGCGGCTTTTTTCACTTGTTCCAACATGGCCCGCAAGATACCTCAAAGGCCCGCATCGCAGCAGGTCGCCTCGTCCACTGCGTAAACCACCACACGTTCCGCCCGGTTGATGGGATTCAACCAGGCCAACAACCGATCAAACCGCCCCGGAGCAACGTTCGCCACAAACCGCAATCCGGGCCATTCGGCTTTGAACGCTTGGACCGCTTCGCCGAGGTGCGCATCCCCATAAAACAGGAGGTAGTTGGGGAACGGCCGTTCTGGAGCCAGCTTGCACAGGGTCTTGCGCTCACCCGCGGGATCGCTTTGGTTGTCAAACGTGTAATAGGGCACCCATTTGCCGGCGTAGAACCGTGGAGGCAGCGTGCCGCCGTCGACTTGGACGATGGCGAAGTTCCGCAAATCGCCGCGTTCGTAGAGGAGGTTCATGGCTTCGACGCGGCTTTTTTTGGCGTAGACCAAGCTCAGGCCGATGGCGCAGACCAAATTGAATCCCACCGTCCAACCCACGAGCCCGCGCATCGCCATCGGCCGCTTTCCCCACCACGCGCTTCGCTCAATCCAAGCCGCCCAGCCCGCGCTCCCGAGCACGGCCAGGAACGGCAACACGGGCAAGATGAAGCGCTCTTGCTTGTTGCTGTACGCGCTGTGAAACAGGAAGAATGCCAACGCACCCCACAGCAACCACCGCCAATGCTCGGACTTCACCCGACGCGATGCCATGCCCCAAACCAGAGCGAATCCCGCAGGCGGCGTGGCCAACCCGAGCACCGTCCAAACGTATTGATGCCACGGGCCTTGTGGGTAATTCAAGGCATGCGTGGTGTTGTAACCGAAGTAGGCCCGCAGCTGAACGAAGGGTTCCCCCCACACGAACACATCCGAGACTTGGGTTAAGCTGAAAACGGACAATGAGCTGATTGCTAATATAAAAGGATGTTTCAGTTCAAGTCGTTTCGTGGCGTGATTCGGCCACAACAGGGCCAATCCCCAACCCACGCCGAACAAGCCGCACTGGTAACGAAGACCCGTCGCCAGCCCCAAGCCGACACCCGCAGCCACGAGCTGCATCGTGCTCCATTCCGACCGCGGGGAGCGAACAAGCTGCCACGCACCAAACAACAGCGGCGGGATGCAGACGACCTCGACGAGTTGGTGCACGCTCAACAGCGGCATCCAGCCCCAAATGGCCATCAAACCGCCCGCCCACCAAGCGGTTTTGCTTCCGCTCAAGGCTTCCGCGATGCGGTAGGTGAATGCGATGATGAGCAGGCTGTACAGCCCGTGCAGCAAACGCAGCGCAAAGGCGAGGTGCTGGGGTTCCGTCACGCCGACGGCTTTCAGCGCGCTGAGGGCAACGAATTGTGTTCCGACGTAAAAGAAATTGGCGGGGTGAGGCTGTGGGTCGAGCCCGCGCTCGATTTGGCTCGAGGGCAACCACAAATTGTAATCCTCTCCATCCGTCCACGACGCGGCCGCTTCCACCACCAAAAAATGGTCATCGTGCATCAAATAGCCCGGAGACCCCCAAGCGGCAAGCAGCCGAATCACCGCTCCGATCCAGAGCAGGCGAGTCAGTGGCGCGATGTGCCTCCACCGTTCGATCATGCGGTGAGCAACCCTTTCTGAAGTGCAATCATTTCCAAGCACGCCACAGCACACTCAATGCCTTTGTTGCCGTGTTCACCGCCGCTGCGAGCGATGCTCTGGGCCTTGTTTTCATCGGTCAACACGCAAAACATGACCGGTTTCTTGTAGTCCAGAGCCACCCGTTGGATGCCATCGGCTGCTCCCGCACACACGTAATCGAAGTGGGCCGTTTCGCCGCGGATCACGTTGCCAATGCACACCACGCCGTCGAGTTCGGGGTGAGCGTCCAGCAACGCCGCCGCACCCAAGGGCAGCTCAAAGGCTCCGGGCACCTCGATGACGCGCTGAGCGGTCTCGGGAATGCCAGCGGCTCGCAAGACCTCCAAGGCCCCGTCGCGCAGGGCATACGTGATGTCGTCGTTCCAGCGCGAAACAACAATGCCCACTCGGAAGTGGGCACTGTTCGGGAGGTTCCCGAGGTCGTATGCGCTGAGGTTTTTACCTGCCGTCGCCATGGGTCAACCCACGAGGGAGGCGTGCAACACCTGGGCCGTGCTGAATTGTTGGCTTTCCGGGTAGTCGGACACGATTTCCTCCAAGAGGTTTGCTGCTTCCGAGGTGTTGCCCAATTCCAAATGAGCCAAGGCCGCTTTGTACAAGAACATCGGGGCGAGCACTTCGCCTGCGCTGTCGGATGCCCCGGCAGAAGCAGCGGCCAAGAAGGCGCGCGCTGCGGCTTCGTAATCCCCGAGTTCCACATGGCAATCCCCGATTCCGCCCTGGGCCAATACCGAGACCACCCCATCGCCCAAGCCCGTAGCGGCCTCGAAGCGCTCAATGGCGTCTGCGTATTCCCCCATGTCACGGTGGTAGATGCCCAACTCGTAGTTGGCGCGTTCACCAGCGGCCTGCGAAGCGTACTTCTCCGCCACGCCATCCAAGCCCATGGCAATGCCGTCACCGTATGCAGCGAGGCTCAACGAGTCGATGGCGAAATACGATTCAGCGCGCCATGCTTCCGTTTCGGCTTCTTCAATGGCAGGACGAACAACGAAAGATTGGTAAGCCAATACACCCAGGACCACGACCACAACGCCGCCAATTCCAAACGTGAGGGGTTTTTGGTTGCGGTCGATGAAGTGCTCCGTCTTCGAGTAAACTTCTTGAACGTCGACCAGCAGATCGTCGTCGATGGGGTTTTTCTTCGCCATGATTGCGCTTTCTGAATTCGATTGTGTTTCCCTTCAACGGAAAATCTTGTGAAAGGTTTCCGTGGAGTCGGCGGCAAAATTAAGGAAATTCGCATCATGCAACTCACCGCACTGCAATTGCTGCACTTTAAAAATTGGGTGGAAGCGGATTTGGCCTTCGGTTCAGGCGTCAATTGCCTGTTGGGGGACAATGGAAGTGGGAAGACCAACGTGCTGGATGCCGTGCATTATTTGTGCTTGACGAAGAGTTATTTCAATCCCATCGATCAATACAACATCGCGCACGGGGAGGAGCACATGCTCGTGAGCGGCACCTTCGAGCGGAAAGGGGAGCAGGAGGTGGTGGCGTGCGGCGTGCAGCGCGGGGTGAAGAAGACGATGCGCCGGAATGACAAGGCGTACGACCGGTTGTCGGATCACATCGGGCGCTTTCCTGCGGTGATGATCGCGCCCGACGATGCATCGATCATTCACGAAGGGAGCGAAGCCCGGCGCAAGTGGATGGATTCGGTGGTGTGCCAATTGGACCGCCCGTACTTGCAGCAGTTGGTCGACTACAACAAGGCGTTGACTCAGCGGAACAACTTGCTCCGGTATTTTGCCGAGAATCGGGTTTGGGATGCAGCGATGCTGGAGCCTTGGACGGAACAAATGATTCCCGATGCCCGCGCGATTGGAGCCCAGCGAGCGGCCTTCGTGACGGCGTTCAACCCCCTGTTCGAGCGGGTGTACGCCGAGCTTTCGGGGCGCAAGGAGCAAGCGCGGGTGGTGTACAAGTCGCAGGTGCCCAGCGACGTGGAGGGCGCGCGCGCGATGTGGCGCGAGGCGGAGGCGGATGATCGGCGGTTGCGGCGGACCACGGTCGGCGTGCACAAGGATGATTTGGTCTTCGAACTCGATGGGCATCCGCTCAAGCGCATGGGGTCGCAAGGCCAACAAAAATCCTTCCTCATTGCCCTCCGCCTCGCCCAGCTCGCCTTCATGGAAGCCGCGACCGGCGTGAAGCCCATCCTGCTGCTCGACGACATTTTCGACAAGATCGATGAGAAGCGGGTGGCTGCGCTGATGGATTTGGTGACGCGCAAGGAGGTGGGGCAGGTGTTCATCACGGACACGAGTTTGGGGCGGATTCCCGATTTGTTCCGGCAGGCGGGGGCGGATGTCCGGGTGTTCGAAGTGGCGAGTGGGACGGCGAGGCGGGTGGATTTGGCTCACCAAAAAGGCCTCGAAAATCCCTAACTTCAGCCCATGCCCCGTTACCAACGCAAAGACGATCCCACCTCGCTCGGTGAAGCCATCAAGGCGTACATCCGCGTGCACAACATGCAGGGAAAGCTGGACGCGGTGGACGTAGCGAAGGCGTGGGAAGAAACGGGCGGTCCTGCGGTCATGAAGATTACGCGGTCGATGCACCTCGCCAGCGAAGGGCGGTTTTTCGTTACGTTGGACAGCGGGCCGTTCAAGGAGCACCTGGCGCTGCGCAAATCGGAGATCGTGACCGAACTCAATGCGTACGTAGGGCGGCGCGTGGTGCGGGAACTCATCATCAGGTAGCCCGATTCTGTTGTAAATTGGGGCTCCTGCATGAAACGAACTCGATTCCTTTTTTTGGTGGTCGCGGGAAGCTTGGCTTGGTCCGCTTGGTCACACCGGCCTGAAGCCCTGCACGAGTCGGGCAATCCATACCACGGCGGAGCGTTTCGTTCGGCGTACGGAGGCTTGCCGGATACGTCCAATGCGCTCTTCACGGGTTCGGGCAAGTGCGCGGGTTGCCACGGAACTGACGCGAACCACTACGCGAGCATCGCGGGCCAAACGTTCCCCGCCGTGCCCATGCCCGGCGGTTGGGACGTGAACGTGACGGACGATTGGCGCAGCAGCCTGATGGCCAATTCCGCGCGGGATCCGTTTTGGCGGGCGAAGGTGGAGCAGGAGGTGACCCTCAATCCAGGGCACCAGCTCGAACTCGAGGACAAATGCACCTCGTGCCACGCACCGCTCGGCAACTTCGCTGCGGAACACGAGGGACAGGAATTTTACAGCATGGCGGAACTGCTGCTTGATTCGTTGGCGCTCGATGGCGTCTCGTGCAACGCCTGCCACCAGCAAGCGGCCCCAGGCATCGGCACCCGGTTCAGCGGCGAATTGACGTTCGTGGAAGACACCCTGTACGGTCCGTACGGTGGAAGCAAGGATGAGCCGCTCATTTACAACCTGCCCATGAACACCTACGTGGGCTACGAACCGGTCTACGGAGCCCACATGCAAAAAAGCGAGGCCTGTGCTGCCTGCCACTCGCTCATCACCGAAACCGCGGACCTCGAAGGCAACTTCACGGGGGGCGAGTTCGTGGAGCAGAGCACGTACCACGAATGGCTGAACAGCCGGTACGCGCCCGATGTTTGGGAAGGCGAACTGAATGACCTGCAGCAGGAATGCCAGGGATGCCACATGCCCCAAATCGACGAACCCGTCATCATTTCAAGCGGTTACGCCTTCCTCGAGCCCCGCACGCCCTACGGCCTGCATTACTTCGTGGGAGCGAATGCCGCGATGTTGCGGTTGCTGCGGGATCACGTGGACGAGTTGGGGCTGACGGCCTCCGAGGCCCAATTCGACTCGACGACGCAGCGCACGTTGGATTTGTTGCAGCAGCACACCGTGGACCTCACGGCCACCGCCACCTACAACGGGCAAGGTGCGGCTGAAGTGGTGGTCGATGTCGTCAACAAGGCGGGCCACAAATTCCCCTCGGGGTACCCCGCGCGTAGGGCTTGGTTGGAGGTGGAGCTGCTGCACCCGGAAACGAACGAGGTGCTGTGGGTGAGTGGCGAACGAACTGCGGACGGGTTGGAGATTGCCGGGGTGGACGAGGCGGGCCTGACCGCATGGGAGCCGCACCTCGACGTGGTGACTTCGGAAGACGAGGTGCAGATCTACGAAATGGTCATTGCTGATGTGACAGGGGCGCCCACCAACGTGTTGGAACGAGCGGACACGAAATTGAAGGACAACCGACTCGTACCGCTCGGCTTCAGCATGGAGCACGCCGTGTACGACACGACCACGCTCGCCGGCACCGAGGTCCTCGAAGACGCATTGACCGGAAACTTCAACCGCGACGCTTCGGGGGCCACTGGTACAGGCACCGACCGCGTCACCTACCAGGCCGATTTGAGTGCGGTGTACACAGGCGCCGACGCGCCCATCGTCTCCGTGCGCATGTGGTACCAGAGCATGCCGCCGCGCTGGGTGAACCCGATGTTCGAAGTGGAAGGGGAGGCCATCGATTGGTTCGAAGGGGTGTTCCTCGATTACGCCCACCCGGATTTGGTGGCGGAGGTGACGCCGGAGGTGGCCGTGGTCGGTTTGTCGGAGTTGCCGCAGAAGGCGGGCCGGATTTGGCCGGTTCCTTCAGCTGATGGCCAAATCACCATCTCCTCCCCATTCCCCCCGGGCGCCGTCTATGAAGTGTTCGACGCCCTCGGTCAGCGCGTTCAAGCTGGCGCCACACCTTCCACCCCGTTCACGCTGCGGTTGCCCGCCACGAAACAGGTCTACACCGTGGTGATCCACCACAACGGCCAACGCTGGACCGGCCGCGCCATCCGCGGTTAATCCGCGTCGTCCCAAGGGCCTTCCGGTGCGAGGTATACGTCGAGCAGGCCTTCCGGCAATTCCAGGCTGAGCCGCTCGGCCTTCCGGTCGACGTGCACGTCGAGGTGATCGGGCAGCGGAATCAGCACGACTTGGCCGTTGAGCTGGGTTTCGAGCAAGGGATACGGACCGTGTTCGACCACGCGTTGGATGACGCCTGCAGAACGCTCCGAGGCCAAATCCCACACCTCCCAACCCGGCACTTCATGGAAGTAAAAGTGCGCATCGTCCAACTCCGGCAACGCGCTCAGCGGCAAGTAGATGTCCGCGCCTGCCAAGGCCAGGGCCGCGGCTTCGTCGTCCACACCCTCCAACCGCGCCACGAAGCGATCCTGGTGCGGCCGCATGCTCTCGATGAAAAACGGCACGAGTCCCTCTGCGGTCGCCACGAAGAACCCGTCGATCTCGGCGTAAAGGGATGGCTCGTCCACGTCGAACCACACCACAACTTCGCCCTTGAAGCTGTGGGGCTTGGTGATTTTCCCGAGCTGGAAACAATCGTCAATCTGCATGGTGCAAACTTACCGGTTTAGCGAATGAAAAAGCCCCATCGGCAGGGCCGACGGGGCTGGAGGTTCGTTTTCAAACGAAGCAATTACTCCGCAGCAGGTGCTTCGGCCTCACCACCTTCTTCGGCAGCGGGTGCTTCTTCTGCGGGCGCTTCCTCTGCTGCAGGCGCTTCTTCAGCGGCCTCAGCTTCGGCAGCAGCAGCGGCTTCGGCGGCTTCTGCAGCTGCGGCAGCGGCTGCAGCTTCTTCCTCAGCCTTGGCAGCCGCTTCGATGGCAGCAAGTTCAGCGAGGCGAGCGTCGTTCACCGCTTTCTCTGCCTTCATCCGTGCAGCGAACGCCGCTTCCGATTCTCCGGCGAGCTTCGCGATTTTCGCAGCCACTTTGTCGTTCTTTTCGCGCATCCACGCCTCAAACTTCTTCTGAGCTTCCGCTTCAGTGAAAGCGCCTTTCTTGACGCCGTTGAGGAGGTGGTTGTGGTAGACGACGCCCTTGTACTTCATCAAAGCACGCGTGGTGTTCGTCATTTCAGCGCCCACTTGCAACCAGTACAACGCACGGTCGTGGTTGAGTTCGATGGTCGCGGGGTTGGTGTTCGGGTTGTACGTGCCGACTTTTTCGATGAAACGACCATCGCGCGGTGCGCGGGCGTCTGCGGCTACGATGTGGTAGAAGGGCTTGCCCTTTTTACCGTGGCGCTGGAGGCGGAGGCGAGTTGCCATGTTAGAAACGTTTTAGAAGGGTCCTAAACCCCGTTGTTAATAAATCGAGCGCAAAAGTAGGTGAAGCCTCGTTCTTGACCAAACCCAAACCCCGCTTTTTTCTTTCACCGTTCGCGCGCCCTTGTGCAAATGTTTTCACAACTCGTGGCGGGGCCAAAGCCGACAGAAAGTATAGTTTTGAAGGGATGTTTTTGATCTACGATACTGAGACGACGGGCTTGCCCCGGGATTGGAATGCGCCGCTGACGGACAGCGAGAACTGGCCGCGTTTGGTGCAATTGGCGTGGCAGTTGCACGACGCGAGGGGGCGCCTGCTTTCTCGGGGCAACTTGATCGTGCGGCCCGAGGGATTCACCATTCCGTTCAATTCCACGAAGATTCACGGCATCACGAACGAGCGGGCAGAGGCGGAAGGGCATCCGTTGGAGGAGGTGTTGGCGGCATTCGATCGGGATTTGGCCCAAGCTCATTATGTGATGGGGCACAACATCGGCTTCGACGTGAACATCGTCGGGGCGGAACTGCATCGGCTGCAACAGGACGTCGATCGGCTGCTCAAGGTGCCGGTCATCGATTCAAAGGACGAGGCGACCGATTATTGCGCCATTCCGGGCGGCAAAGGCGGCGGGTACAAGTGGCCTTCGCTGACGGAGTTGCACACGAAGTTGTTCGGCAAACCCTTCGACGAGGCGCACGATGCGGCGTACGACGTGGACGCCACAGCCAAGTGCTTTTTCGAACTGTGCCGGTTGCGGGTCATCCAGCGCCCCGAGTTGGTGGATGCCGATGGCATCGTCTACGAGGCGCCGAAACTCGAAGCGGCGAATTTCAAGGCGGAGCCACAGAAAAAGCAGGCGGCCCCGGGCATGCCGAAGGCGGGCGCCGCAGTGTCGGTCGCGTTGGAAGACGTGCCGTTCTCGCACCTGCACGCCCACAGCCAATTCAGCATCCTCCAAGCCGTCAGCGCCATCCCCGAGTTGGTCGATGCCGCGGTGAAGCAAGGTTCACCAGCGCTCGCCATCACCGACCACGGCAACATGATGCACGCGTTCCAGTTCGTACGCGCAGCCAACAAAGCCGGGCTCAAAGCCATCGTCGGGGCGGAGTTGAATGTGTGCCGGAACCACGCCGACAAGTCCCAGAAGGACGACGGGTACCCCATCGTGTTCCTCGCGCGCAACAAGAACGGGTACCACAAGTTGGCGAAGCTCAGCAGTTTGGCCTACACCCAGGGATTCTACTACGTTCCGCGCATTGACCGCGAGCTCATCGCTCAATTCAACGAGGACCTCATCGTCACCACAGGCGGTCTCTTTTCCGAAATTCCCTCCCTCATCCTCAACGTCGGCGAACGGCAGGCGGAGGAGGCCTTCGTGTGGTGGAAGGAGCAGTTCGGCGACCGGTTTTACGCGGAGCTCAACCGCCACGGGCTCGAGGAGGAGCAGGTGGTGAACGAGACGCTGTTGCGGTTTTGTGCCCAGCACGACGTGAAGTACATCGCCGCGAACAACACCTATTATACGTACAAGGCACAAGCGGACGCGCACGACATTTTGCTGTGCGTGAAGGATGCGGCCAACGTTTCCAAGCCCAAGCGCTACATCGGCAAGCGGGGGCGTGAGTTCCGGTTTGGGTTCCCGAACGAGGAATTTTACCTGAAGACGCCGGATGAGATGAAGCGGCTGTTCGTGGACCTGCCGGATGCCATACAGAACGTGGCGGACATCGTGGATTCGTGCGAATCGTATGCGTTGGAGCGCGATGTGCTGTTGCCCGCTTTCGACATTCCGGAGGAGTTCAAGGACCCGTTGGACGAGGAGGATGGGGGCAAGCGCGGGGAGAATGCCTACCTCCGGCATTTGACCTATGAGGGGGCCAAACGCCGCTACGGCACCCTCACCGATGAAATCCGCGAACGGCTCGACTTCGAGCTGATGACCATCGAGAACACCGGGTATCCGGGGTATTTCCTCATCGTGCAGGACTTCACCACGGCCGCACGGGAAATGGGCGTCAGCGTGGGACCGGGGCGGGGCTCGGCCGCGGGTTCGGCCGTGGCGTACTGCATCGGCATCACGAACGTCGACCCCATCGAGTACGACCTCCTGTTCGAGCGCTTCTTGAACCCGGACCGGGTGTCGCTGCCCGACATCGACATCGATTTCGACGACGAGGGCCGCGGCCGCGTCATCGAGTACGTCATCGACAAGTACGGAGCGAATCAAGTCGCCCAAATCATCACCTACGGCACGATGGCGGCCAAATCCTCCGTGCGCGACACCGCGCGCGTTATGGAATTGCCGCTCTCCGACGCCGACCGCATCGCGAAGCTCCTCCCGGACATCAGCCTCAAGAAGCTGTTCTCCCTCGACGACAGGGCGCTCAAAGAAAAGGTCCGGGCCGAAGGCTTCGAAATGGTCCAGCAGATCAAGGAGATTGCAGGCCGCCCCGGCCTCGACGGCCAAACCCTCCAGACCGCTCGGATCCTCGAAGGTTCCGTCCGGAACACCGGCATCCACGCGTGCGGAGTCATCATCACGCCGTCGGACATCACGAACTACGTGCCCATTGCGACCGCCAAGGACAGCGACATGGCGTGCACGCAGTTCGATAATGCGGTGGCGGAGGACGCGGGGTTGTTGAAGATGGATTTTTTGGGCCTCAAAACCCTGACCATCATCAAGGACGCTGTGCGGAACGTGAAAGAACGCCACGGCATCGACCTCGATCCCGACAGCTTCCCCCTTGACGACGTCAAGACCTACGAGCTCTTCCAACGCGGCGACACGGTCAGCATCTTCCAATACGAATCGGCGGGGATGCAGAAGTACCTCAAGGAACTCAAGCCGACGGTCTTCGCCGACCTCATCGCCATGAACGCGCTCTACCGTCCGGGACCGCTGGAGTACATCCCATCGTTCATCAAGCGGAAGCACGGCCTCGAGCCGATCACGTATGACCTCGACGCCTGCGAGGAGTACCTGAAGGAGACCTACGGCATCACGGTTTACCAGGAGCAGGTCATGCTCTTGTCCCAAAAGCTCGCGGGCTTCACGAAGGGCGAGGCAGACAGCTTGCGGAAGGCGATGGGCAAGAAGAAGAAGGACCTCATTGACCAAATGAAGCCCAAGTTCGTCGAACAAGGTGTGGCGAACGGCCACGATTCCACCAAGCTCGAAAAAATCTGGAAGGACTGGGAAGCCTTCGCGTCCTACGCTTTCAACAAGTCGCACTCGACCTGCTACGCGTGGGTGGCGTACCAAACCGCTTACCTCAAGGCCAACTACCCCGCCGAATACATGGCGGCCGTCCTGTCGAACAACATGAACGACATCAAGCAGGTCACCATCGGCATGGACGAGGCGCGCCGCATCGGCTGCCCGGTGCTCGGCCCCGATGTGAACGAGTCAGCGTACAAATTCCGGGTCAACCAGGAAGGCGCCATCCGTTTCGGCCTCGGGGCGATGCGCGGAGTCGGCGAGGGCGCGGTGGCCACCATCGTAGAGAGCCGCAATGAGGGCGGACTGTACAAGAGCCTGTTCGACTTTGCACGGCGGGTGAACCCGAAGGACGTGAACAAGCGGGTTTACGAGGCGCTGGCCTTGGGCGGGGCGTTTGATTGCTTCGAAGGCATTCACCGGGCCCAGTACTTTGCTCCGGACGACAAAGGCCGCACCTTGGTGGAACTCGCGGCGCGCTATGGACAGGGCATGCAGCAACAAGCCGAGTCGGCTCAAGTCTCGCTGTTTGGGGACGCGGACGAAGTGGAGATCCCGGAGCCGGCCATTCCGACGTGCGAACCGTGGGAGCGCATGGACCAGTTGAACCGGGAGAAGGAAATCATCGGCATCTACATTTCAGGTCACCCGCTCGACGCGTTCAAGCTGGAAATCGATCACCTGTGCACGCCGAAGGAAGGGTTGCAGGTGCTGACAAATGCGCCAGCCGTGAAGGGCAAGGAATTGCGGTTTGCGGGAAGGATTGTGGCGCCTGAACACCGGATGACGAAGAACGGCAAGCCGTTTGGGCGGTTCAGTCTGGAGGATTACCACCACACGGAGTCCTTCATGCTCTTCGGAGAGGATTACTTGAAATTCAAGGATTACCTCGTGGACGGTTGGTTCGTTTTCGTGAAAGGGGCGGTGGAGCCACGTCGGTTTGGTCCGGATGACAGCGTTGAATTCAAGGTCAAGGCGATGGAACTGCTTGCGGACGTTCGCGAAAAGATGATCGAGCGGCTCCGGTTGCAGGTGTCGCTCGCGTCGCTGACGGAGGATTTTGCCAACTTGGTGGCGGACTGGGTAGAGCGGCATCCCGGCCGGGTGGGAGTGACGTTGGAAATCCGGGATGAACAAGCGGGCATTGAAATGAGCAGCCGAACGAAGAAGGTGGCGCTTACGAACGAGTTCATGGAAGGCGTGGAGGCGTGGGCAGCCGAAGGGCGGGTGGCGTACCGGATGGAAACGAAGCGTTAAAGGCTGTGGAAAAGTTGGAGTGCCAAATTCCGCCAAAGCGCACGTTGCTTTTTCATTTGGGGGTTAAATTTGGGGTTCAATAAATCGCGCAACCGCGCACGAACGAAAGATCATGGCTGTAGAATTTACCGATGCGAACTTTGAAGAGCTCGCACTGAAAAGCGATCAACCCGTTGTCGTTGACTTTTGGGCAGAGTGGTGTGGCCCGTGCCGGATGGTTGGCCCGGTGGTCGAGGAATTGGCAAACGATTACGAAGGCCGCGCTTTGGTGGGCAAGGTGAACGTGGACCAAAACAGCGACATCAGCATGAAATTTGGCATCCGCAACATCCCGACCATCATCTTCCTTAAGAATGGTGAGCTCGTTGATAAGAGCGTCGGCGCGGTTCCGAAAAATGTGCTGGTCGAGAAGTTGGAGGCCCTCCTCTGATTCCATCCACCGATGAAAAGCCCCGGAGCCCAGCGCTTTCCGGGGCTTTTTCATGTCCCGTTGCCGGGCATCGCTCGCCGCATCGTAACTTCACTCCATGCCCATTTCTCCCGATCCCGGACTGCAACAACGGCTGGGCCGTTTGGAATTCCTTGCCCGCCAGGCGGTGGAGGGCTTCATCACCGGTCTGCACAAAAGCCCTTTCCACGGATTCAGTGTCGAATTCGCGGAACACCGGTTGTACAACCCGGGTGAGTCGACGCGCCACATCGATTGGAAGCTGTTCGCGCGCACGGATCGCATGTTCGTCAAGCGGTACGAAGAAGAAACGAACCTGCGTTGCCAGCTGGTCATCGACCGCTCCTCGTCCATGCGCTATCCCGAAGGTACGGAGTTGACGAAATTGGGATTCGCCGTGAACGCTTCCGCTGCGCTCATCGAGTTGTTCCGTCGCCAGCGCGATGCGGTGGGCATGAGCTGGTTTGGTACCGGTTTGGACCTGCATTTGCCGGCAAAAAGCTCGCAAGCCCACCACCGGTTGCTGTACCATCACCTCGACGAATTGCTCGACGGGGTGGATTCGGAGCCGATTTCCACCTCCACCGCCGAGGCCCTGCACCAAATCGCAGAAGCCATTCCCCGACGTTCCCTCGTCATGATCTTCAGCGACATGCTCGACCGCGACGACGCCGAAGGGGAGGCCCTGTTGACCGCCTTGCAGCACTTGCGCCACAACAAACACGAGGTCGTGGTCTTCCACGTACTCGATGGCGCCACCGAGGCGTCCTTCGATTTCGAAGATCGGCCCACGTTGTTCGCGGACTTGGAAACCGGAGAAGAGCTGCGCTTGCACCCCTCCGAAGTCCGAGCAGCTTATCGCGCCTCCATGTCGGCGCTCCGCAGCAACCTCGAACTCCGTTGCGCCCAATACGGAATCGACCTCGTCGACGTGGACATCGCCGAGGGCGTGGGGCCTGTTTTGACGTCCTATTTGGTCAAGCGGAAGCGGATGAATGCCTGATGCGCGGCGCTTTTGCGGTGGGAAGCGAATTTTTTTCGCGGGGTAAGATTTTGATAATCTGAGGCTTGAAAAAACTTTGTCGAAAAACCGCAACTTTTTTTCATCGGCACGCGTAAAAAGGCTTGTGCGAATCGAGAAAAACAACGTATCTTTGCGCACCGCAGCACACGAGCTGTGAGGGAGTGAAAAAAGGTCTGGTAGTTCAGTTGGTTAGAATACATGCCTGTCACGCATGGGGTCGCGAGTTCGAGTCTCGTCCAGACCGCCAACAACATTCGGAAAGCCCTGCAAGTCAAGAACTTGCGGGGCTTCTTTTTTGGCGAGTACTTACCAGAGTACCGCTTCATGTGGTTGTGAAAAGCGCACGTCGATCCGAGTTCGTGAACTGGCATCTTGAGCGCTCACAGTTGGATTGAAACGTCCACGAACTTCCGTTCCCCTATTGAGGCAAAGGCTTTTACTTCGCTGCTGGACTGAACGATCGCACTTGGCATTCAATTTCATTGTCGCGTGCCTTGCAACCGAGGAATGAAACGCAACATCCAAAAGCTTATGATCGTAAGGGGTGGAAATTCATGGTCAATGGAACATTCCGCCATCCCGTTCAATCAATTGCACACCACGGGCAATGAGTTGGCGTGCATTCAGGACGCGATTTCGCAGGGGAATCTCGCAGGCGACGGCGCCTATTCGAAGCGGTGTGAGCGGTTTTTTGAGGAGCGCTTCGGATTTTTCAAGTGCCTGATGACGGGGTCCTGTACGGATGCCTTGGAATTGGCTGCTATCGTGCTTGATTTGAAGCCGGGGGATGAGGTCATCATGCCAGCATACACGTTTGTGAGCACTGCGAACGCATTCGTTTTGCGTGGGGCGAAACCGGTGTTCTGTGACTCTCGCGAGGACCATCCGAATATGGACGAGTCCCTGGTCGAAGGCCTCATTACCGAACGCACCAAGGCCATCGTGGTGGTTCACTACGCTGGGATGGCTTGCAAAATGGATGTCATCATGGACATCGCTTCCCGTCACGGGTTGAAGGTGGTGGAAGATGCCGCTCAGGCAGTTGGGGCCCACTTCATTGATGATCAAGGAGTCGAGCATCCGTTAGGGGGCATCGGCCATTTGGGGACGTTCAGTTTTGATGGCCAAAAAAACATCAACTGCGGCGAAGGCGGCATGCTCGTCGTCAATTCAAAAGAGCTCGTCGCCCGAGCTGAAATCGCATGGCAAAAAGGAACGAATCGCGCGGCTTTCTTTCGAGGAGAAGTGGACAAATACGGCTGGGTGGATGTGGGGTCTAACTTTACAATGTCCGAGTTGAATGCAGCGTTCTTGTTCGCCCAACTGCAAGAACTCGATGCCATCAAT
The DNA here is from genome assembly GCA_964390365.1 of uncultured Comamonadaceae bacterium. Taxonomy (GTDB): domain Bacteria; phylum Bacteroidota; class Bacteroidia; order Flavobacteriales_D; family Sanyastnellaceae; genus JALQTD01. The sequence continues at coordinate 15,523 of CAYMHW010000027.1, forward strand.
GCGGAACGCCGTTCACTTTGGGAAGCCTACTGGAACCTCTTCAAGGAATCGGGTGAGTCGGTTGCTTTGCCTCATGTGCCTCAATGGGCAACGAACAACGGCCACATTTTCTACCTCGTTTGCGAAACCTTGGAAAGGAGAACCCACCTGCTGGAGCGCTTCAAAGCGATGAACATCGGAGCGGCATTCCACTACCAGAGCCTCAGCAGGTCCCAGGTTGTGGATGCGGACTCGAACTCCACTCCCCAATCGAATCGCTACTCAGATTGCTTGATCCGCTTGCCCATGTACGTTGGATTCGATTTCCACGACCTCAGGAGGCGAATTGAATCATTGCACAAGGCGGCTTCATTCTGACACCCGCTCTTGCGCCCGAGAAACCCAGCGACCGCCGCTCGTTCATCCCTGAACAGCCAAAGGTTTCGCGGGCACTCCGACGACCGTTGTACCATCCGGTACATCCTTTGTTACCACCGATCCTGCTCCAATGAAGGCTCGTGAGCCGACCGTTTTTCGGTCCAAACACGTGGCTCCGATTCCGATGGTGCTTGCCCGGCCGATGGTGCACAGCCCGCCCAATTGAGCGCCGGGGTTGATGTAAACGAAATCCCCGAGCACATTGTGGTGACCCACTGCAGCGTTTCGGTTGACGTTGACGCAGTAGCCGATTTCAGTCATGCTCGAAATGCACGCATTGGGATGGATCCACGTCCCTGGCTTGATTTTTACAGAAGGCGCCACCGCAGCACGGGGATGAATCACCACGCTGAGGTCCTCCATGCGCAACGGAGTCGTCGCCACAAAATCCTCCATCATCTTCTCGCATGCCCCTGCGGACATGAGTCCGGGCATGATGGTGCCTCCTGCTTTAGGAAGTTCCCAATGCGCTTTGGAGGTGACGGTGAATTGGGCCTGCGGCAGCGGCCAAGACTCCCGGATGGCGCGCTCATCAAACGCCAAATTGCACACCACTTCAACCTCCAACTGATCGGGGTGAATTCCAAACCAATCGGATGCGATTTCGGTCAAGAGGATCGTCGAGAGGTCGCTGAATCCAAGAAGCGTTAATTTCATGCCCTGAAACTAAGGACGTTCAAGGTGTGGCCTCATCACGTGAAATCGATTTATGCACCCCTTTCTGTTTGCTCCGTCCACAGGGTTTCGAATAACCTGAGCCGCTCGAAATGATCCGCCCCCTCCTCGTTCAATTGACAAAGTGGCAATGCGCTCTGGGTCATCGGCTTCATGCGGGGGAGAAGCGCAGGAGTCTTCAGTCCAAATTAGGTGCCCGCATTTCTGACTGGTTGGGCGAGCTGATTGCGCGCATCGCCCCGCTGGCGGCCACGCCCGATTCGCTTGTAACCCAGCCTTCCGTTTTGATCGCCATGCCCACTTTTCAAGGAGAAGAATGGGTCGATGAAGCGATTGAGAGTGTGCTGCAGTTGAAGGACGCGATTTGGCACCTGTACATCGTGGATGATGGCTCCACCGACAAGACGCCCGAGAAATTGAAGCGCTGGAAGGCGAATCATCCCGATGACATCACGTTGCATCTGCTCGAGAAGAACAGTTATCCCGCGAATTCAATCAACCAGTGCTTGAGGTGGTTCATCGACCATCCCGAATTTGACGTGTTTACCCTGCTCGATCAGGACGACGTCATCCTGCCCGATGCCCTTTCTCGAAGCTTGAGGCTCCTCGGTCCCCACAGCAAAGTCGTACGCTGCAAGGTGTCGCGCTACAACAAGGACTTCAGTGAGTGGTTTTTCGATGCCTTCGCTTGGGCTCAATTGTTCATCGCCCGGGAGGTCATCGAGCGCGTCGGATTTCGCAAGGACAGGAGCGTGGATCACCCTTCGGATACGGATTACTTGAACCGAATTTTTCGCGATGCTGCCGAGCAGGGATACGCTGTGGTTCCCACCCGTTTTACATGCCAAAAGATGCGCGTGCACGGAGCGAATCAGATCCTTCGTCAGTCCACCAAGTCGGCCAAATACTTGAAGCACCGGTTGAGCGGTTCTTCAGGGAAATGACCCCATTCCTCCCCGCGACTTCGCGCCTTCGGGATCCGGACGGGTGCTGAAGTTAGCCGCGATGCGGTTATTGGAGCGAATGCCGGTTTTTGTTGTAAAACCCCATTTGGCCCAATTCAGCCGGAGGCATCACCGGACGCTGCGCCAACTCCGCGAGCTGGTGAATGCGCTGCAACAACTCACGGTTCGAGGCCACCATCTTCCGCTGGCGATCGAAGAAGACGTTGTCCTCCAAGCCCACCCGGACGCCCCAGCCCAGCCCCATGGCCGTCAGGTGCGCATCGAGTTGATGCTGCCCAATTCCACCGAGAGCCACCAACGCGCCCTCGGGCAAATCCCGTTCAAGCGCTGCAAGGTGCCCCGCATTCAGCTGTGCCCCCGCAATGTTGCCAACGATCAGGTTGACATAAAATGGAGCTTGAATCCACTCCTTTTGGATGAGGTAATTGAGGTAATTGACCATCCCCAAATCGAACACCTCCAACTCGGGTCGAGCGCCCGCCTCGCGCATCAACCGGGCCAATTCCACAATCGTAGCGGGTGCATTGACGCTGGCCTGTTGAACGAAATTCAACGAACTCAAGGTCAGCGAACCCATGTCGGGCTTCAAGGTCAGCACCTCAGCTCGGGCCCCCGCGTCCGAGACCGTTCTCCCGCTCAAAGAAGCGCAAATGACCAGTTCGGGACAGTACCTCCTCACGCCTTCGATGATCGGCGCGTAGTCAGCCGCTTCAGAACTCGGCGTGCCGTCGGACTTCCGGGCATGGAGGTGCACCATGGTGATGCCCAATTCTGCGGCCTCGTGCACCGACTCAACGATTTCTTGGGCGGAGATGGGAACCGAAGGAGCGTTTTCCTTCGTGGGGATCATGCCCGTTGGGGTGAAGTTGATGATGAGCGGTCGCATGTCGCTGTTGTACGAGGCTTCGTGCTGAATGTTTCGTTGCGCAGGTCCCTTGTTTTGCTACCCCGATCTGGACATGCTGTTAAATTGTAAAGGCCAAATCCAGCCCGGCGATGGAGTGAGTTAATTTGCACCATGTTCAAATTCGTCGCCCTCGCCCTCGCCCTGCTCTTGTGGACTGTCGTCGTTGGGCAGTCGTTTACGACCAGCGGCACCCTGCGCGATGCCTCCACGGGGGAATTTCTGTTGGGGGCGACGGTGTGGTGTGAGGATTTGTCGTTGGGCACCGCGACGAACAATTTTGGGTTCTACTCGCTGACCTTGCCGCCAGGGGAGCATCAACTCGTTTATTCGTTCATCGGGTATGCACCGGAACGCCGCGTTGTGATCGGGCAAGGGCGTGAAGACATTGCGCTGCGACCTGGGTTTGTGCTGGGCGAGGCCGTGGTGGCTACGGGAGCTGCGCGGAAGCTCGAAGAGCAAGTCCAAATGTCGCGCATCGAAGTCCCCATCGACCAAATCCGCGCCCTCCCCGCCATCGGCGGCGAGGTCGACTTGCTCAAGGCGCTCCAATGGCTGCCCGGCGTGCAGTCCGGTGGTGAAGGGACCACGGGCCTGTACGTCCGCGGCGGCAGCCCGGACCAAAACCTCATGCTCCTCGACGGCGTCCCCCTCTACAACGTGAACCACCTGTTCGGCTTCTTCAGCGTGTTCAACGCCGATGCCGTCAAGTCGATGTCCCTGACGAAGGGCGGCTTCCCGGCGCGGTTTGGCGGACGCCTCAGCTCCATCCTCGAAGTGAACCTCAAGGACGGCCACATGAGCGAATACCACATCGACGGCACGGTTTCCCTCATTGCCAGCAAGGTGACCGTCGAAGGACCGCTCGTCAAGAACAAGGCCAGCTTCATGCTCAGTGGCCGGCGCACGTACATCGACCTGCTGGCGAAGCCGCTGATTTGGGCCTTGAACGCGACCAGCGAGGGCTTCCGCACCGACCCCGCGTACTTTTTTCAGGACTTCAATGGGAAGGTGCACTGGCGCATCGGGGAGCGGGATCGCCTGTATTTCAGTGCATTCAACAGCCTCGATGACTTTGGCATTGCGACGGCAGATCGAACCACCGAGGACAACGGAGACTACACCGAGACGCGAGCCGACCTGGGCCTTGATTGGCGCAATGCCATTCAAGCGATCCGGTGGGCGCACGAATGGGGACCGCGGCTCTTTTCGAATGCAACGCTGATGCGCACGCGCTATCGGTTCAATACCGGGGCTGAGTTGGCGGATGAACAGTACGAGGCGGGCACGACCACCACGGAGCGGTTTGCAGCGCTCTACCGAAGTGGCATCACCGACCTCGGCGTGCGCCACGATTTCGAGTTCACGCCGAGGCCGGAGCACTTGGTGCGCTTCGGGGCTTCCTACACGCGGCATGCCTTCGAACCGGGAGCCACTTCAGTGGAGCTCGAAGCCACAGAGGAGAACCTCCTCGATACCCTGCTCGGATCGACGCCCATCGGTTCGAACGAGTGGTTTGCGTACGCCGAGGACGAATGGGAAATCGGGGAGCACGTGAAGGTGAACCTTGGGGCGCACGGGGCGGTGTTGGCGGTGGGAGGGGAGCGGTATGCTTCGCTGCAGCCGCGTTTGGCCTGCAGCTTCATCCTGCCCGATCGCTCGGCCATCAAGCTGTCGTTCGCCCAAATGGCGCAGTTCGTGAACCTCCTGACGAACGAGGGTCTGAGCCTGCCGACAGACCTGTGGGTGCCCTCCACCGAGCGCATTCGCCCGCAGCAAAGCACGCAATATGCGGCGGGTTGGGCGCGCACTTACGGGGATTGGGAAGTGTCGCTCGAGGGGTATTACAAGGACATGGACGGGCTGTTGAGCTACAAGGAGGGAGCGAGTTTCGTCTTCGGTTTGGAGTCGGATTGGCAAGACCAAGTCGTCCAAGGAGAGGGGCGTTCGTACGGACTGGAGGTGTTCGTGCAGCGCAAAGTGGGCGACACCAAAGGTTGGATCGGTTACACGCTGAGCAAAACCGAGCGCCGCTTCGACGACCTCAACAGCGGCCGCTGGTTCCCGTTCACGTACGACCGTCGGCACGACGTCTCCCTCGTCGTGACGCACATCTTCGATGAGGCGTGGACCGGTTCCGTCGCCTGGGTATTCGGAACGGGCCGAGCGCTCACGCTCCCCGAGTCGGTCTACACCACCTTCCTGCCCTCCACCACGTGGCCGTTGACCCTTGAAGTGGAAGTGCCCAGCGAACGGAACGCATACCGGATGAGTCCGTATCACCGGCTCGATTTGGCCATGACCCGCACGCTGGTGGGAGACAAAGGTTCGCGTCAGCTCGTGCTGAGCATCTACAACGCCTACAACAACCTGAATCCGTTCTTCGCCCAAACCTCGACCCAAGACGACGGCACCCCGGTCATCCGCGAATACGGAATCTTCCCCATCATTCCTTCCATCTCATGGCGCGTTACGTTCTGATTTTCATGGCGGTGGCGGTCGCTGGCGGTTGCGGAAAGCTCCGCGAAGGCGTCGTTCGGGAAATCGAATTCCCGGAACACGAACCGAGCCTCGCGGTCACGGCCATCCTGACCGAGGGCGCACCGGAATTGCCCATCTCGGTGTTCCGGTCGGCCGGCATCCTCGACAGCGCGGGCAGCCAACCCGCTGCGGATGCAGTGGTGACGGTTGAGGGCGGAGGCGCGTCGTTCACTTGGAACGGTTCGGCGGGGTTCCTTGACTTGCCTCAGGATTCGGGCTGGCAGTGGACAAACGGTGCTGAGGTGGTGCTCGCGGGGGAGGCTCCCGAATTGCCGGCGGTGAGCGCACGGGCGGTCGTCCCGCCTGCTCCGGAGGCCGAGGTGACGGAAACGCTCGGGGCGGACACCACGTCCACACCGTGGATCGGCGACCCCCAAGTGGTGGACCGGGTCACCTTTTCCCTGACGAATCATCCGGGCGTGCACGACACCTACATCGTGCTCCTCGAACAGCTCGAGTTCGGTGAAACGTGGGCGCCAATGTGGGGCGATCCGGATCTCGCGACGGCGGAGCGGATGGAATTTGGGTGGGTGACCGGGGGGTATTTCATTGACGATTTGGGCTTTGACGAAACGCCGCTGGACGGCTTCGTGTTCGAGCGCATTCGCTGGGACTTGGAGGAAGAGCCGCTTCCGCGAAGAGTTCGCGTTCAGGCGGTGTCGGCGGAGCTGTTCAAGCATTACCAATCGCTTGAGGCATATTTCGCGGCGCTGGATAATCCATTCGCGGAGCCGGCTTCGGTGTACGGCAACGTGGAGGGCGGGTTTGGGGTGTTGGGTTTGGTGCGCGAGGAGGTGTTCGTCTTCGAGTGAGGAACCACTTGCCGCGCTCGCTTGTTTCGAAGGCATGTGGGACGTGGTCTGGTACAAACGGGATTTGCGGTTGCGCGATCACGTGCCGTTGCAGCGGGCGCTGGCTTGCGGGCGGCACGTCGTGTTGGTGCACCTGTTCGAACCGGAGGATTTGGCGCACCCGACGACGAGCAACCGGCACCTGAGGTTCCGCTGGGAATCGTGGAAGGCGCTTGAGGGTGAGGTGGAGGCGATGGGGTGGCCCGTGCAGGTGGTCGCGGCCGCGAGTGGGGCGCTGGAGTGGTTGGAGGCCTTGCGCCAGAGGGAGGGCGTTCGGGCGCTTTGGAGCCACGAGGAGACGGGGTTGCGCCACACGTTTGATCGGGATCGGGCCGTGGGGCGTTGGTGCCGGGAGCATGGGGTGGAATGGGTGGAAGTGGAGCAGCAGGCGGTGGTGCGGGGCTTGAAGCACCGGGAGGATTGGGCGGACCGGTGGCACCGGGTGATGGGGGAGGCGGTGGCGTTGCCCAAGTTGGGAGCGCAATTGGAAGTGCGGCAGTTGGAGTGGGAAGCGCTGGAGGGGCCGCCGACGGTTGCGCACGGGAGCGATCCCGGGGGCGAGGGCCCCTTTCAGCCAGGGGGCGAGGCGGAGGCGCATCGGTACTTGAAGTCGTTTTTTGAGGAGCGGATCAAAGGGTACCGCAGGCGGATCGGCGAGCCCGCGGCGAGTCGGCGGACGTGCAGCCGGTTGAGCCCGTATTTGGCCTGGGGCTGCATCAGCATGCGGCAAGTCTACCACGCGTTCCAGCGAGCGCCGAGGCAAGGCGTGGTCAGCGACCTGCGGGCATTCGGCAGCCGCCTCCGTTGGCAGGGCCATTTCATCCAAAAATTCGAATCCGAAGACCGGATGGAATTCGAGCCCGTCAACCGCGCCTACCTCGAAATGGGCCACCGAGGCACCCCGGAGACGCTGCAAGCCTGGAAAGATGGTCGAACCGGAGTGCCGCTCATCGATGCCTGCATGCGGTGCGTGGTCGCCACGGGCTACCTCAATTTTCGCATGCGGGCGATGCTCGTCAGCTTCCTGACGCACCACCTCGACCACCCGTGGGATGCGGGCGTGGAGCACCTCGCGCGGTGCTTCTTGGACTTCGAGCCGGGCATTCACTACGCGCAGTTCCAAATGCAGGCCGCCGTCACCGGCATCAACACCATCCGGATTTACAATCCCGTGAAGCAGGGGCTTGAGCGCGATGCCGAAGGAGCCTTTGTGCGGCAATGGGTCCCGGAGCTGGCCCACTTGAATGCCCCCGAAATTCACCACCCGTGGACGATTCCGCCCATGCAACGGATTTGGGACGGGGTCGTGACGGATTATCCGGATCCGGTGGTGGACCTGGAGCAGGCAGGGCGCGCTGCCCGGGAAAAGCTATGGGCTTACCGCAAACGGCTTGAAGTGAAAGACGAGGCGCGGCGCATCCTGGCCACCCACGTCGCCCGGTCTACGAAAGGCCGTTGATGGTGCCGTCGGCGTCGATGGTCATGCCTTCCGCCGCTGGCACCGCAGGCAGTCCGGGCATCCGCAGCATGGCCCCGGTGATGGGAATGACGAACCCCGCCCCCGCGGCGACTTCGAATTCGCGCACGGTGATGTGGAATCCGGAGGGGCGTCCGAGGAGCTTCTCGTTGTCGGACAGGGATTTCTGGGTTTTGGCCATGCAGACCGGCAAGTTGCCGAATCCGAGTTCTTCGAACCGCGCCATTTGGGAGCGTGCGGTGTCGGTGAAGTGCACGCCGTCTGCGCCGTAGATGCGCGCGGCGATGCGCTCGATTTTCTCCGCGATGGGCTGGTCCAAATCGTAGGTGAACTGCAACTCCGGCGCCGCGTCCGGCATGGCATCCACCACGGTTTGGGCCAAATCCGCAACGCCCGCGCCACCCTTCGCCCACCCCTCGCTCAACACGCAAGGCACGCCCTTCGCTGCGCACGCCTCAAAGATGACCGCCCGCTCCTCCTCGGTGTCCGTGTGGAACGCATTCAGCGCCACAACCACCGGCACGCCAAATCCTTGCAGGTTCTCGATGTGCTTCTCGAGGTTCGGCAACCCGCGGCGCACGGCCTCGGCATCCGGCCCGAGGTTCGTTTTGCCGCTTCCGTGGTACTTCAGCGCCTTCACCGTGGCCACGCACACCGCAGCCCGCGGGGCAATGCCGCCGATTCGCGCCTTGATGTTCATGAACTTCTCGGCCCCGAGGTCCGCGCCAAATCCCGCTTCCGTCACCACGTAATCCGCATAGCTCATCGCCATTTTCGTAGCGATGAGGCTGTTCGTGCCTTGTGCGATGTTGGCAAACGGCCCCCCGTGGATGATGGCTGGGGTGCCTTCGAGGGTTTGGACGAGGTTCGGCTGGATGGCTTCCTTCATCAAAATGGCCATGGCCGCGGAGCCCTTCATGGCTTCGGCAAACACCGGTTGATGGTCCCGCGTGTCCCCGAGGTAGATCCGGTCGATGCGCGCTTGCAAGTCGGTCAAGTCCTTCGACATGCACAAGATGGCCATGATCTCCGAAGCGGCCGTGATGTTGAAGCCGGTTTCGCGCATGAACCCACCGTTTTTGCCGCCCATGCCGCTGACGATGCTGCGCAAGGCGCGGTCGTTCATGTCCATGACGCGCTTCCACGTGACGGTACGCGGGTCGAGTCCCACGTTGTACTTCCGCCCTTGGATGTTGTTGTCAATCAACGCGGCGAGCAAGTTGTTTGCCTTTTCGACGGCGGAGAAGTCGCCCGTAAAGTGCAGGTTGATGTCTTCCATGGGAATGACCTGCGTGTGTCCGCCTCCTGCTGCGCCGCCTTTCATCCCAAAAACCGGCCCCAATGAAGGCTCCCGCAACGCCACCGCCGCCTTCTTGCCGATGTGGCTGAGGCCGTCCGCAAGGCCCACGCTCACGGTGGTTTTTCCTTCACCAGATGGGGTGGGGCTGATGGCCGTAACGAGGATGAGCCGCGCTTCCGAGATGCGGTTCTCGCGCATCAGATGGAGCGGGAGTTTGGCTTTCGTGTGGCCAAATGGAATGACGTCCCCCGCAGGAAGGCCCAAGCGTTCAGCGATCTCCGTGATGGGGCGAGGCGTGACGCCCCGTGCGATTTCGATGTCGGTCATTGCGTTGAAATTCGGTTGCGAATGTAAGCACGCACCACCTTTAACATCGATTGGAGGCCTTGCCGATTCAGGTGCTGAGAACCGGCAGTAATTTTGCGCCATGCTGAAACACTTGAAATGGATTGTGCCCGTGGCCTTGGTGGCCCTCATCCTCGGAAACGCGGCGGGCGCTTACAACAAATTCGTAGACACCGATGTCCTCGTCGATCAAGAATGGGCGCAAGTCGAAACGCAATACCAGCGCCGATTCGATTTGATTCCGAACTTGGTGGAAACCGTGAAAGGAGTCGCCGATTTCGAGCAGGGAACCCTGGTTGCCGTGACCGAAGCGCGGGCTGCGGCGTTGGGCGCGATGAAGCAGGTCGCTGAAACCGGCGACGTCGAGTCCTTCGAACGTTCGAACGTGGTCTTCGGCTCCGCGCTGCGGGGGCTGTTGGGCTACGCTGAGAACTACCCGGAGTTGAAGGCGAACAAGAGTTTTCAGGACTTGCAAGTTCAATTGGAGGGCACCGAAAACCGCATCGCTACGGCGCGCACCCGTTTCAACGAGGCGGTGGCGAACTACAACCGGAGCATTCGCCGCTTCCCCGGTCGGTTGTGGGCAGCGGCCTTTGGTTTCGAGCCCCGTGAAGGATTTGAATCAGTGGACGGGGCAGAGGCAGCTCCGCGCGTGGACTTTGGTTCATGAGAATCGGAGCGCCTTTTTCGAAAAGCGATGAGCGCGCACTCGTGCGGGCCATTGAATCCGCCGAGCGTCAGACGTCCGCCGAATTGCGCATCCACATCGAGCGCCGCTGCCCTGGCTACGAGTTGGATCGGGCGGCGGAAGTGTTTGAGGCCCTTTCAATGCACCAAACGCAAGCCCGCAATGGCGTGCTCATTTACCTCGCTTGGAAAGACCGAAAATTCGCCATCATCGGCGACACCGGCATTCACCAGCGGGTTGGGGATGCATTTTGGGAAGGCGTATACGCCGACGCACGATCGGCCTTGAGTCGGCAGGCTTGGGTCGAAGGACTGAGTGCCGCCGTGGTCGCCGCAGGCGCCGCGTTGCGCGCTCATTTCCCGCGAGCTCAGGACGACGTGAACGAATTGCCCGACGCAATCTCATGGGGATGGTGAAGCAATGGCTCTTGACCTCGTTCGCGGTGGCCGTCACCGCGTTGGCGTCGGCTGCCTTACCGGAGGGCTGCGTTCCGCCTCCTGAGGACCGCGTGTTTGTCTACGATTTTGCAGGCCAAATCCCAGACGACTACGAAACCGCACTCAACGCCCAACTGCGGCAGTTCACCGACACGACGAGCCACGTCATCGTTGTGGTGACCCACGCCGACTTCTGTGGCTTGGAGCCTTCCACGTTCGCGACTGAGCTGGGCCAGGCGTGGGGGGTGGGCCGCGAAGACCGCGATAACGGCGTGGTGGTGGCCATTCGACCTCGTTCGGGCAACCGACATGGAGCCTTGTTCATCGCTCCCGGTTACGGATTGGAGGGCGCCATCCCGGACATCGTAGCAAAGCGCGTGGTCCAAGAAATGGCTCCCGCACTCGCGGGCGGAGATTATCCCCGTGCATTGGAGATCGGCACGCGCGACCTGATGCACCTCGCCGCCGGAGAATGGAGCCAATCGGATTACCTGTCCGGTGGAACGAGCGGAATGGGCGGATCGCTGCTGGCCTTGTTTTTGTTTTTGTTGGTATTTTTTGGCGTTCCCGCTTTTGCCATCTTCTCCTCAGTTCGGACCCTTCAGCGGAGGCAGGACCTGTCGTGGACGGCGGCATGGGTGCTGTTTTGGGCGGCCTCGCAGCGGTCATCAGGCCGTTACCGTCACTTTC
>CAYMHW010000028.1:0-26072 GCA_964390365.1 uncultured Comamonadaceae bacterium
CGCATCGCGCCAGGCACTGGCCTCCTCCACATCGGGCCGCCGCCCAAACCCGCTCTCAAGCGCCGCCAAATCCAGCCCCTGTGCCGTCCGCAGGCCCGTCATCAGCGCTTCGTTGTACCGGTCCGTGGCCGTCATCCGGTCCCATTCGGCGGGCAGGTCGTCGGAGGAACGGGCCGCGGCGAGCGCTTTAAGGTAGCGCGGGTTGTTCGGCAGGTTGGCGTACCGGTCGGTGCCGTTGAATCCGTGGGCGCCCGGTCCGATGCCGAGGTAGGGAACGCCTCGCCAGTAGCGCGCGTTGTGCACCGCGTGCCCGCCGGGACGCGCGAAGTTCGACACCTCGTAGTGGTCCCAGCCCCGAGCCGACAGCGTCCCGCAGAGCGCAGCATAGGCCGCCTCCACCGCGGCTTCCGGAGCCTCGTGCTCCAACCCCCGAGCCACCCAAACCCCCAAGGCCGTTCGCGGCTCCACCGTCAGGAGGTAGGCGCTGAGGTGGTTGATCGGCAGCTCCAGCGCACGGCCCAAATCCCGCTCCCACCCCGCCAACGACCGCCCGGGCAGCCCGTACATCAAATCCAACGTCATGCGCTCGAACCCCATCGCCGCCGCCCGTTCCAACGCCCGCACCGCATCGTCCCCGGAATGCGTTCGCCCCATCCACTCGAGGGCGGCATCGTCGAAGGTTTGGACGCCCACGCTCAGCCGGTCCACGCCCGCTGCCCGCCAACCCGCGAGTCGCGCCGGGTCGAGGTCATCCGGGTTCGCCTCCAACGTCACCTCTTCGAACGCTGCGCCGGGAAAGTGGTGGCGCACGGCAGCGATGAGGAACGCGATTTGGTCCGGGGCCAACACCGACGGCGTGCCCCCGCCAAAATAGACGGTCGAAGGCGCCCCCATTCCCGTCCAATCCGGCGCCCGCAGAGCGAGTTCACGCGCCATCGCGTCCACCATCTCGTCCACCGAAGTGAGCTTCGTGCTGAAATGAAAGTCGCAATAATGGCACGCTTTCCTGCAAAACGGGATGTGGAAATAGAGGCTGAACACGGCAGCAAGTTCGGGTGAAATTGGGGCTAACTTGCAGCATGCAATATGAAGTTCGCTGGCCGGATGGCCGTTCAGTGGGGGTGGACACCGCCGCCCTGCAGGATGCGGAATGGACGCCGCGTGGACCGGGCGCTTGGGACGTTCGGATGGGCGGCCGCAACCACCGCGTGTTGTTGCTCGATGGTCCGGATGCCTCGGGCCACGTGACCTTGCGGGTGGACGGCGTCAAGTGGTCCGGCACGGTGGCGGACGACCGGATGCTGTTGCTCGAGCGCATGGGAATGAGCGTGGAGGAAGGCGCCTTGGACACCGAATTGCTCGCTCCCATGCCGGGCAAGGTCCTTTCAGTTGAAGTTGAAGCGGGTGCGGAAGTGGCGGAAGGGGATGCGTTGTTGATCCTGGAGGCCATGAAGATGGAGAACGTGCTGAAGGCTTCGCGTTCGGGAAAGGTGCTGCGCGTGGATGCGGTCGCGGGCAGTGCGGTGGAAAAAGGAGCGGTTTTGGTCACCTTCGCAGACGAATGATGAAGAACATGCGTTACCCATCCGTGTTTCGAATCCTCCCTTGGCTCTTGCTGGCTTCGGCGCTGAAGGCGCAGGATTGCAGCGATCCCCAAATCCTGTGTGGTGAAATGCCGACGGCCATCGTGCTCAGTTCCCTGGAGCCGGTGACGTACGCGTGCATGGACGCCCCGTACACGACGTTCCTTCAATTCACAACGAACCAGAACACCGATTTCACGGGTTCCGTTCAGGTCAATTTCGACGCCTTCAATTGCAACGTGAGCGGCGTTCCGGACATCGTGCAAGCCCTCATCGTCGAACCCGATCAACAGGATTTCTGCGACGAAGCGAGCTACGTGAACGTTTCACCCTGCGTTGAATTTTCGGAAGCGTATTCGTTGACGTCGGACGATTTGGCGCCCAACACGCACTACCTGCTCATTTTGGGCACATCGCACGATCCCAACACTTCGCCGTGTGCCATGACGGTCTCCTTGACGGGATCGGCGGTGGGCATCAACGCCTGTTGCACCGCGAACCTCGCGCAAGGCCAAAGCGCAACCCTGACGGTGTCCGGCGGCGATCCGGCGCTGGGCTATGTTTGGGCGCCCAATGCCTTCATTTCCACGACGACGGGACCGGAGGTGGTGGTCACCCCAGAAGCCACGACGACGTACACGGTTTCGGGATTCATCGGAGCCTGCGCGTATTCCGACGCCGTGACCGTCACGGTGGGCAACCCCCTCGAAATTCCCAACAGCTTCACGCCCAACGACGACGGCTTCAACGATTTGTGGTCCATTCCCGACTTGATTCCGTATCAGCGGGCGCGGATGTTGGTCTACGACCGCTGGGGCCAAATCGTGTTCCGGAGCACCGGCTACCCCCAACCATGGGACGGCAAGCGCAACGGCAATCCGGTTCCCGAGGGCGCCTACTACTACACCATCGACTTGAACGATGAAGGCTTGAACCTCCCCACCATCACGGGGTCATTGACGCTCGTGCGATGAAACAGCTGCTCACCCTTACTGCCCTCTTGCTCGGTTTGGCCTCGGCCAATGCGCAGCAATTTCCCATGCGTTCCACGTCGATGCTGAATCCCTTCCAGGACCATGCCGCTGCGGCGGGCAGTCGGGAGTGCTTGGACCTGCACATGGGGTTCCGCAGCCAGTGGTCGGGCTTCGAAGGCGCTCCCAGCACCGGGTTTGCGAACCTGCATGGCAAGTTGCTTTCCAGCGGTCCCAACTTTTCAGGCATCGGCGGTCGGATCGAAACGGACGAAGCCGCGGCGTGGAGCAGTTTGTCCATCAGCTTGGCCTATAGCTACAACATGAAGCTGTCATCTGGCGCGCGGCTGGCGGCAGGATTGGGGCTCGGAGCGTTTCAACAAAAATTGAACTGGAACGGCATTTCCCTCCCGGATTACCAAGTCGCGGACGATCCGGCCTTCGTGGGCAACAGCCAATTCGTGGCGCCTTTGCTCGACGTGTCCGTTTGGTACTATGACCGCGACTTCTATGGGGGGCTGACCATCGGCAACGTGGCCGAGCCGTCGGTGGCGCAGGTGGCGGCGAATACGCGGCTGCACCGGTACGTCACGGGCACCGTGGGCGCTCAAGTGGAGCTCGACGGACCGTGGGCGCTGCAGCCGGTGGCGACGGTGCGCGCGACAGGGGGGGTGCCGTTGGCGGTGGATTTGGCGGCGTTTTTGGACTACAACAGCCTCATCGGAGTGGGCGTCGGATACCGGAACCAAAGCGCCATCATGGCCATGCTGAAGTTCAACGTGGCCGAATCCATCAGCGTGGGCTATGCGTACGATTGGACCTTGTCCACGATGAACGCGGCGTCGCCCAGCACGCACGAGTTCGTCATTGGCATCAACGCCTGCGATGGGAAGTCGCACGGGGCCATCTCATGCCCCGCCTACAACTGAATCCAATTCGCTGCCGGTGAATTTGTACGCGAACAAACAACGGTGGAAGCTGGTCTTGCTGATTGCCGCAGCGGTCATCGCCTTTGCAACCTTGTGGGTTTCAAACCGCATTGCAGGCAGCATCCGCGCGGAAGAACAGGAGAAAGTTCGGCTTTGGAGCGAGGCCATTCGGCAACGCGCTGAATTGGTGGGCTACACCCAAGTGCTGTTCGAGGGCCTGAGCGCAGAGGAACGGGGAAAGGCGGACCGGTTGGCGGATGCGTACCGGCTCATCACCGATCCGCCGCGGGGCATGGACCTGACGTTTGTGACGGATTTTTTGTGGTCGAATCGGACCATTCCGGTGTTGATTTACGACGCGGAGGGTGAATTGCTGTACGACGTGAACGTGCCGGAAACCGCGGATTACGATTCGCTGCGCACGGTGATGGAGGCGCGCAACGGCGCCATCGTGTTTCCGGAAGTGGGGACCCGCGTGTATTGGGACGAAAGCGTGCGGTTCAGTGAGCTCAGGGAGGTCATGGACGACCTGATTCATTCGTTCATTTCGGAGACGGTCATGAACAGCGCCTCGGTTCCTGTGGTCATCACGGACAGCACGCGCACCCGGGTCATTCGCGCAGAGCGAGTGGATTCCTTGGCGATCGCGACCCCCGAAGGCCTCGCTGCCCAGCTCAGGGAAATGGAGCGATCGAATCCGCCCATTGCCTTGGACTTGCCGAATCAGGGCAGGCAGTACCTGTTTTTTGCAGACTCGGTGGTCTTGACGCAGTTGCGCTTCTACCCCGCTGTTCAGTTGGTGCTCATTGCGGTGTTTTTGGTCGTGGCGTACTTGATTTTCAGCAGTTACCGTCGGGCGGAACAAAACCAGGTTTGGGTCGGCATGGCGAAAGAAACCGCCCACCAACTCGGCACCCCCATGTCCTCCCTGATGGCGTGGATCGGCGTCTTGGAAGCCGAGGGCGTGGCGTCCGACTCCCTGAGGGAAATGAACCGAGATGTCGAACGCTTGAACATGGTGGTCGACCGATTCAGCAAAATCGGATCCAAGCCCAAACTCACGCTCAACTCGCCCGAAGAGGTGGTGCAGGCTACCTTGGATTACATGCGCCCACGCATCGGTTCACAAGTCACCATCGCATTCGAAAGCGCGTCCGACTTGCCACAGGTACCGGTGAACGTAGCGCTGTTCTCGTGGGTGCTTGAGAACCTCATGCGCAACGCCGTGGACGCCATGGAGGGCGAAGGTTCCTTGACCTTGCGCTTGTTCCATGAAGGGACGTCGGTGGTGCTGGAGGTTGCGGACACCGGCAAGGGCATTCCGCGCTCGCATTGGCGCGAGGTCTTCGCTCCAGGGTTCACGACCAAATCGCGGGGGTGGGGATTGGGGTTGTCCTTGACGAAGCGCATCATGGAGGAGTACCACCAAGGCAAGATCTTCGTCAAGGATTCAAAACCCAATGAATTCACCGTCTTTCGACTGGAATTGAACGCCTGAGGCGCCGTTATTTCGGAATTTTCCGAATGCGCAAGGCCTTCGGCGTGACTTCCAGGTACTCGTCGTCGTTGATGAACTCCATGAACTCCTCCAACGACATCTTCTTCGCCGGCGCGATGCGCAAGCCCTTGTCGGCGCCCGATGCCCGCATGTTGGTGAGCTTTTTACCCCGAACGAGGTTGAGTTCCATGTCGTTGTCGCGAGCGCATTCCCCGACGACTTGGCCTTTGTAGATGTCCTCACCTGGATCGATGAAGAAGATGCCCCGGTCTTGCAGGCGGTCGATCTCGTAAGCACGGGCTTGCCCGGCTTCCATGGAGACCAGCGATCCGCTCGAACGCGTCGCCAATTCCCCAGCGTGGGGTTCGTACGCTTCGAATCGATGGGTCATGACGGCTTCACCCGCCGTCGCGGTGAGCACCTGGTTCCGCAACCCGATGAGTCCTCGAGAGGGGATGTGGAATTCCAAATGCTGCAAGTCCCCCTTCGCCTCCATGACGCGGAGTTGGCCCTTGCGCATCATCACCAATTCGGTAGCCTTGCCGGCAACTTCCGCGGGCACGTCGATGACGAGGTGCTCCCACGGCTCGTTCAACACCCCGTCGATCTCTTTGAGCAGCACGCGGGGCTTGCCGATCTGGAGCTCGTACCCCTCCCGGCGCATGGTTTCAATCAGGACTGAAAGGTGCAAAATGCCGCGGCCGAAGACGTTCCACTTGTCCTCGCTGTCCGTGGCTTCCACGCGCAAGGCCAGGTTCTTTTGCAACTCCGCATCCAAGCGTTCGCGGATGTGCCGGCTCGTCAAGAACTCCCCGTCTTTGCCCAAGAACGGCGACGTGTTGATGGTGAACAACAGCGACATCGTCGGCTCATCCACCTCAATGCGCGTCAACGCTTCCGGGTGTTCGAGGTCCGCCACCGTGTCGCCGATCTCAAACCCTTCCATGCCCGTGATGGCACACAAATCGCCGCTCCGCACGTGGTCCACCTTCTCCTTCCCCAGTCCGCTGAACACGAACAGCTCCTTCGCCCGAACCTTCCGGTTGCCCTCCTTTGTGCACAGCGTGTAGTCCTTGTTCGCGTGCAAATCGCCACGGTACAAGCGCCCGATGGCAATCCGACCCGTGTACCGCGAGTAGTCCAACGACGTGATCTGCAACTGCGGCGTGCCCTCCACGTAAGGCGTTTCCGGAACGTGCTCGATGATGGTGTCGAGCAAGTACGTGATGTCGCTCGTCGGCGTGGCCCAATCCGGTCCCATCCAACCCATTTTCGCCGAACCGTAAATCGTCGGGAAGTCCAGCTGCTCCTCCGTCGCACCGAGGTTGAACATCAGGTCGAACACCTGCTCCTGAACGAGGTCCGGCGTGCAGTTCTCCTTGTCCACCTTGTTCACCACGACGAGCGGCTTCAAACCGAGCTCAATGGCCTTGCCCAACACGAAGCGCGTCTGCGGCATCGCACCCTCGAACGCGTCGACCAGCAGCAACACCGCATCGGCCATCTTCAACACGCGCTCCACCTCGCCACCGAAATCCGCGTGGCCGGGGGTGTCGATGAGGTTGATTTTCGACCCTTTCCAGTTCGCCGCAACGTTCTTCGCGAGGATGGTGATGCCCCGCTCGCGCTCGAGGTCGTTGTTGTCCAAGATGAGTTCCCCCGTGTCTTTGCGCACGTCCACGGCTTGGCATGCGTGGATGATTTTGTCCATCAAAGTGGTCTTGCCATGGTCGACGTGGGCGATGATGGCAACATTTCGGATTGCTGACATGAAAAAATTCGGGGTGGATTGGGTTTCTAATTCTCTACAGGCCAAACAGTTAATCCCAAAATGGAACCAAAGGCCTGCGCGGATGTCTTTCGCGGCGCGAAGAACGTGAATGTTTCCTTGTGGATTGCAAGCCGGGATGTTGTATTTTTGCCATCCGTTCAGAACGATGGACGGAAGCCATCGCCCGGATGGCGGAATTGGTAGACGCGCACGACTCAAACTCGTGTTCCGCAAGGAGTGTGGGTTCGATTCCCACTCCGGGTACAAGAAGGCCGCTGATTTCAGCGGTCTTTTTTTTGGCCTATGCTTCCGCTCGGTTCAAGATGACGAGCGCACCGATGACGCCCGGAACCCAGCCGGCAAGCGTGAGGAGGGCAACGATGACGACGGAGCCGCAGCCGCGATCCAGCACGGAAAGTGGAGGAAACAGGATGGCTAAGAGTACGCGACCAATGGACATGGCAGCAAGGTACGCGTTAAATTTGCTTCCCATGAAACATCACATCGCCTTCGCCTTCGCGGCAGTTGTTGCCTCGGGTTCAGCCCAGTTGTCTGCCCCACCGAGCCCAGCGGGCATGACCCACACACGCGCCATCGGCGCCTTTTCTCCTTGGGAAGGTGAGGGCACGGGGCAGGTTTGGGACTTCTCGGCCCTCAGCCCGCAGCAGACCTTTCAACACGTGTTCACGGATGCGGCGTCTTCCTTTTATGCGAAGACCTATTCGGACGCGGAGTGGGTGTTGGATGAGGCGGGAACCGCATTGTTCTACAGTTCTACGGACAGCCTGACTTATTATGGCGGGGTGCAACAGGGGCTGGTCATCCAGTACGACGATCCGCAAGCGGCCCTTCCTTATCCACTGAGTTTGGGGGATGCGTGGTCGGATGCGTTTGCCGCGTCGTACGAGACGAACGGGATGTTGGTGACGCGCACGGGGACGACGGAGCTGGAGTGCTTGGGCGTGGGGTCTTTGGCCTTGCCCAACGGACAGCAATTCAGCGAAGCGTACCACGCGCACATCAAGGAAATCATTCAGGATTCAACGGTGCTCGGCAATTACACCATCACCATGGAAGGCGACTACGTGTTCGTCCATGAATGGCCCATTCAAGTTTATGGCGCACTCAGCATCACCGTGGAAGACGGCATCAACGGGACGCCTCCCCAAACCACGAACATCACGAGCTGGCTGCACAACACCGCGGTCGGCGTCGATGAAGCGGGGGCGGAGGACTTCGTTCTCGGGCCCAATCCGGTGCGTTCCGGCGAGCCGGTGACGGTGGTTTGGAGCTCGGCCTCAGAGGCCTTGACGGTGTTTTCCGTCGACGGAGCGAAGGTCCGCGAAGTACCGGCCGTTCCCGGCGTGCCGTACACGGTGCTGCCCACGGACGGCCTCGCCCCGGGAACCTACGTCATCGGTGCGCCGGGCGTGAAGCCGCAGCGCCTCGTCGTTCACTGATTCGGAAAGACCTCGATGGTCCGCTCCACGCGGATGAGATCGGCCCACGTCCCTTCGTAGCGGGTGCCGCGCACGATGTGGTTGTCCACCCAGTGGTAATTTCCGCCCCGGGGTTTGCCCATCAAGAGCCCGTGGTACACGAAGCCCCATTGCTTCAGCCACGCCTCCGTGACTTCGCGGTGCGCCTCCGTGCGCGAAGTGAAGAACGTGATGACGTGGCCTTCAGCGGCCCAGCGGTTCAGGGTTTCCACGGCACCTTCGTACGGCACCACGGTCGCCATGCGCTCCGGCTCTTCGTTGGGCACGTCTTCGGTGACGGTTCCGTCGATGTCGATGAGGTAGTTCTTGACGCCTTCAGGCAGTTGCGGGCTGGCTGCGCGCCCTTCCGCATCGCGGTGATCCTCCAGTTTCATGGGGTTGAGTTGAGAAATGGAACCCCGGGATCATTGCCCGCTTGGACGTAAAGTTCGGAAACGAAGCGATGCGAATCAATACGCCCGCTCGCTCCGCCCTTCCATGTAATAGACGAACGCGCGGTTCACCACCTTGTGGCCGCCGGGCGTCGGGAAATTGCCTGAGAAGTACCAGTCGCCCGTGTGGTTGGGGCAGGCTTTGTGCAGGTTTTCCAGTGGTTGGAAAATGATCTTCACCTCCGCCTTCATGCCTTGTGGCGTCAGCAGTTCCGACACCTTGTCGCTGATTTCTTCTTCGGTGAATGGCGCGTAGATGGCTTGGACTTGGTTCGTGTTCTGCTCTTTTGGCAGCTCGATTTGGGCTTTGCACTTCGCGTAGGTCTCCTCGAGGATGTGATCCAAACCCCGTTCCCGAATCAACGCCACGGCCGCCTGAAACGCCACGAAATCGCCCAGCTTCGCCATGTCGATGCCGTAGCAATCGGGGTAGCGGATCTGCGGGGCGCTCGACACCACGACGATGCGCCGCGGCTCGAGCCGATCGAGGATGCGCAGGATCGAGCGCTTCAACGTCGTTCCGCGCACGATGCTGTCGTCGATGACCACGAGGTTGTCCACGCCCGGGGTGACGGTGCCGTAGGTGATGTCGTAGACGTGGGCGACCAGGTCGTCGCGGCTTTTGTCCTCGGTGATGAAGGTGCGCAGCTTCGCGTCCTTGATGGCGATCTTCTCGATGCGCGGCCGTTCCGTCAGGATGGCGTGCACTTCGTCGGCGTCGGGGTTGCTACCGAGGCCGAGGATGCGCGCGATTTTTGACTGATTCAGGTAATCCTCGAGGCCCTTGATGAGCCCGTAAAAGCTGACTTCCGCGGTGTTCGGAATGAAGCTGGTCACCGTGTGGTCCAAATCGTGTTCCACCGCTTCCATCACCTTCGGCACGATCAACCGACCGAGTTCCTTCCGCTCCTCGTAAATGTCCCGGTCGTTCCCCCGGCTGAAGTAGATGCGCTCGAAGCTGCAGGCGGTGCGTGGGGCCTCAGGCCGAACGCGCTTGCAGGACGTTTCCCCGTTGCGCTTGACGATCAGGGCGTGACCCGGTTCTAATTCGGTGACGGCGTCCGCGTCGACGTTGAACGCGGTTTGGATCACCGGCCGCTCGCTCGCCACCACGACCACCTCGTCGTCCTCGTACCAAAACGCCGGGCGAATGCCATTCGGATCGCGCATCACGAAAGCGTCCCCGTGGCCCACCATGCCGCACATGACGTACCCGCCATCGAGCGAACTCGCAGCGCGCCGCAACACGGTTTCTAGGTCGAGGTGCTCGCCGATGGCGGTGGAGATGGCCGGTTTGTCCAGCCCTTCCTCCTTGAATTGGTCGTACAAGCGCTGGTTCTCCTCATCGAGGAAGTGCCCGATGCGCTCGAGCACCGTCACGGTGTCGGCCATTTCCTTCGGGTGCTGGCCGAGGGCGACGAGCTTGGCGAACAGCTCGTCGGTGTTCGTCATGTTGAAGTTGCCGGCGACGACGAGGTTCCGGGTGCGCCAGTTGTTTTGGCGCAGGAAGGGGTGGCAGTTTTCGACTTCGTTCTTGCCGAAGGTGCCGTAGCGGAGGTGGGCGAGGAAGACCTCACCGGTGAAGGCGAAGTCGCGTTGGAGGCGCTCCGCGTCGCGCAATTCCTCGCCGGTCAGCCCCTCGAACCGTCCCATGGCCCGGGCAAAAATGTCTTGGATGGGCCGGCTGTCGACGCTCCGCAGGCGGGAGATGTACCGGTGGCCCGGATCGACGTCGAGTTTGATGTTCGCGAGCCCCGCTCCGTCTTGGCCGCGGTTGTGCTGCTTCTCCATCAGGAGGTACATCTTGTTGAGGCCGTAGAATGCGGTGCCGTACGTGTCGATGTAGTGTTGAAGCGGCTTTTTCAGGCGGAGCAGCGCGATGCCGCATTCGTGTTGGAGGAAATCGCTCATGGGGGGCTGAAGGAGGCGAGTTGTTCAGGCCAAAGTTACACCGCCCCCGCCCCCGTCCGACCGATTTCCTTGCAGGCCACCGGTGTGGATGACGAGGGCCCGGCATCCGCGTCGCAGGCCTGGGTGGCGCTCGGATTCGGGGCGTTCGAGTTCGGTTTTCAGGCGGGAGATGAGCTTCGCGGTGTAGACGCGGTCGAGGGGGATGTGGGTTTGGCCTTCCCACTCGGCCCAATCCGCGCGCACCCGCTCATCCAGCTTCCCGAAGCCCCCGGCGTGCGCATCCGTCCACCACGTGACCCCCTCGAGCAACTCCGCGGCCCACTCGGCATCGCCCACCGACCAATGCAGCAAACGCTCCACCGCCGGCCGGTGATCCACCCCCTT
Source organism: uncultured Comamonadaceae bacterium (assembly GCA_964390365.1). Classification (GTDB taxonomy): domain Bacteria; phylum Bacteroidota; class Bacteroidia; order Flavobacteriales_D; family Sanyastnellaceae; genus JALQTD01. Next base: position 10,978 of record CAYMHW010000028.1, read on the forward strand.
CAACGCGCTCACGGCCACCAAAGGCGCCGCCCCACCCGTACGCAACGCCATGCCCCCCAACGTCGTCCCCGTCCCCGCCGCAACCACCACCGCATCCCACGCTTCGTCGGCCCCCAAAATGCCCTGACAGCCCTGCAACCCCAACACGTTCGCCCCGCCCTCCGGCACCACCCACGGCCGCCCGAAGCGATCGCGCAACCCCGCGAGGTACGCCTCCTCCCCCCGCTCCGCATACTCCGCCCGGCTCACCGGCACCAGCTCCATCCCCGCCTCCCGGCACTCCCGCATCGTCACCGTCTCCACCTCGCCCCCGCGCACGATGCCGATCGTCCTCACCCCCGCGGCCTTCCCCGCCAGCGCCGTCGCGTGCAAGTGATTCGACCACGGCCCCCCGAAGGTCAGCAGCGCCCGGGAAGGCAGCGCCAACGCCCGCTCCACGTTCAGCGCCAGCTTGTACCCCTTGTTGCCCCCGACCCGATCGAGCCGCCGCACGGTCAATTTCACTCCGGCCCGCTCCGCCGGCTCCCACGTTGCGCGTTCGTCCAACATGGCGCAAAGGTCGCCCACGCAATTGAACCTTTTCCCTTTCCCGTCGGTTGAAATCGGGTAAATTTGCCGCCCATGTCCAAGGATCTGAAGCCCGAGGATTATTATACCACCCCAGAAGGCTACATCGTCTTCACCGAGGCTTACCACCTCAAGCGGGGCTACTGCTGCCAGAGCGGCTGCAAGCATTGCCCCTACGGCTTCGACAAGCGGACAGGTAAATTCAAATCGAAATGAACGATTTCCAAGCCGAAATTCAAGCAGGACTGAACGGTCCGCTTCCCGCCCCGCGCAAGCGCAACCCGGAACTCAGCCACGCCCCCGTACGCAAGGACATCCTGACGCCGAAGGAAAAGGAGCTCGCGTTGCACAACGCCTTGCGCTACTTCCCGAAGGAACACCACGCGGTGCTCGCGCCGGAGTTCGCCGAGGAGTTGCGGCAGTTCGGCCGCATCTACATGTACCGGTTCATGCCCACGGAGCCGATGCACGCCCGGCCCATCGAGGCCTACCCCGCGAAGACGCGCCAAGCGGCGGCCATCATGCTCATGATCCAGAACAATTTGGACCCGGCAGTCGCCCAGCATCCGGAGGAACTCATCACCTACGGCGGCAACGGCGGCGTGTTCCAAAACTGGGCCCAATACCGCCTCACCATGCAGTACCTCAGCGAGATGACGGAGGAGCAAACGCTGGTGATGTACAGCGGCCACCCGATGGGGCTCTTCCCGTCGCACGCCGATGCGCCGCGCGTGGTGGTGACGAACGGCATGGTCATTCCGAATTACAGCAAGCCCGATGATTGGGAGCGGATGAACGCCCTCGGCGTTTCGCAATACGGCCAAATGACCGCCGGCTCCTACATGTACATCGGCCCGCAAGGCATCGTGCACGGCACGACCATCACGGTCCTCAACGCCGTCCGCCTCACCGACGAGGAAGGCACCGGCACGGCGGGCAAGCTCTTCGTGACCGCCGGTCTCGGCGGCATGAGCGGCGCCCAACCGAAGGCCGGCAACATCGCGGGCGTGGTGAGCGTCACCGCAGAAGTCAATCCCGCTGCGGCCTACAAGCGCCACGAACAGGGCTGGGTCGATCACGTGGTCACGGAAGTGGCCGAGCTCGTGGAGCGGGTGCGCGCTTCCGTCGCGGCGAAGGAGGCGGTATCGTACGCGTACTTGGGCAACGTCGTGGAGGTGTGGGAGGCGTTCGACGAGGCGGGCATCTTCGTGGATTTGGGCTCAGACCAAACCTCACTCCACAACCCCTGGGCGGGCGGCTACTACCCCGCCGGCCTCTCCTTCGACGAGGCGAACGACATGATGGCCCACGACCCCGATCGCTTCCGCACAGAAGTTCAATCTTCTCTGAAACGCCACGCGGCCGCAGTCAACCGCCACACGGCGAAGGGCACCTACTTCTTCGATTACGGCAACGCGTTCTTGCTCGAAGCGTCGCGCGCCGGAGCCGACATCATGGCCGAAGACGGCGAGCACTTCAAGTACCCGAGCTACGTGCAGGACATCATGGGGCCGATGTGCTTCGATTTCGGCTTCGGTCCGTTCCGGTGGGTGTGCACGAGTGGCGATCCCGCAGATTTGGACACCACGGATGCCATTGCGTGCGACGTACTCGAAGCCATGATGGCCGAGGCTCCGGAAGAAATCCGCCAGCAAATGGCCGACAACGTGACGTGGATCCAAGGCGCTAAGGCGAACCGCCTCGTCGTGGGCAGCCAAGCCCGCATCCTCTACGCGGACGCCGAAGGCCGCATGCGCATTGCCAAGGCGTTCAACGACGCCATCGCGGACGGCCGCCTGAAAGGCCCGGTGGTGCTGGGACGCGATCACCACGACGTCAGCGGAACCGACTCGCCTTACCGCGAAACCTCGAACATTTACGACGGCTCGGCCTTCACGGCCGACATGGCGGTCCACAACTTCGTGGGCGATGGGTTCCGCGGAGCCACGTGGATCAGTTTGCACAACGGCGGTGGCGTCGGTTGGGGCGAGGTGATGAACGGAGGATTTGGCATGCTCATCGACGGTTCAGCCGACAGCGAGCGTCGCTTGACGTCCATGCTGCACTGGGACGTCAACAACGGCATCGCGCGCCGCAGTTGGGCTCGCAACAAAGGCGCCGAATGGGCCATTGCCCGTGCCATGGAGCAAGAGCCGCGCTTGAAGGTCACGGTGGCCCAGCATGCGGACGACGCGGTGGTCAAAGGAGCGCTGAACTGATCAGGAAGTGGATTCGTGGATCCACTGCTCGAGCAGCAGTTCATCCGGTACGTTCAATTTTTTCCGAAGCCGCGTGCGCACGTTGTAGACGTAGCTCACCGACAGGTCCAACACCTGGGCGATTTCCTTCGACGTCCGTCCGCTGGCGATGAGTTCGAGCACCTGATCTTCGACCATGGAGAGTCCTTCGGTGGGCTGGATGGTGCGGTAGGTGGACTGGTGTTTCACCTGCCAAAGGCCGTCGAGCTTGTGCAGGTTCCGGATGATGGCTTCGTCGTCATCGCCCGCCTTGATTTGGCGCAGGAGCTCTGCGATGATGGGGTGCTTCACGTTGCTGGATGCTTCCGGTTTGCTCCGGTTTTTCAAGGACAAGCGGCCGATGCCCACCCCCGCAAGCAGCAGGAGCGTGGCGGCGGCGATGGGGTAGAGCGGCGCCGCCGGTTCTTCGGTCGCAGGAACATCCTCAACGGCATCGGCTGCCGTGGGAACCGGCTGCTGGGATGCCCAGTGGATCGTCGCCCATTGCGCGCGCGTGAGGGGGCCGGGAAGGGTGTCGCCAAGCAACGACCGACTGGGCTGGAAGAGCCATTGGATGGCGCCGGCGGTGAGCGCTTCGCCGGTGAGCAGTTCCGCCAGTTCGTCATGCACCGCGCAGTATTCGTCGTATCGGTTGCTGGCGAGGAGGTATTCGGCGACCGAGCGCACGTAAACGACGCGATTTCCCGCGGTGATTTCCAGTTGCCTCAGGGAATCGTAGACTTCGGCCGCTTGGGTCATTTGGTTGGTTAACTTATACGCATTCAATAAGTTCAAGGTCAAATTGAAGGCCAAATTCTGTGGCAATTCATCCTGAGCCAATGCCCGCTGGATGAACGGCAACGCGCGCGCACCTTGCTGATCATCGACGTAAGCGCCTGCGATGTTGTTCAGCAAATACGGGGAGGTCGGGCCCCACCGCAGGGCCGCTTCGAGGTGCCACATGACCGAGTCGCGGCGGCCAGGAAGTTTGTCGAAGCACCCGGCAAGGCTCGTGTGGCATTCTTGATTGAACAGCGAATCGCTTGAGATGCTTCGGGCGGTGTTGAAATGGAGCGCCGCTTGCGACCAGGCCTCGTCGAGGTATTCCATTACCGCGTATTGGTAATGGTACCGGGCACTCACGGGTTCGCAGCCTTCGGGGAGTTGGATGCGCTCGCGCCAGTTCGTAGGCCGCGCCTTCGGGTTCATGGCCCAGCCGCGGAGCATGAGGTTCGCTCCGAACAGTTGCGAAGCGCAATCGCCCTGAGCCGCACGGACGGAATCTCCCGCCGCGAGGTGCGCTTCGGCGTCAGCGGTGGGCCGTTCGCGGTGCCACGCATGGAGCAGCGAGTCCGCCCCGCTCCAAAGTCCGGCGCCATCGGCGCCCAACGCGAGCCAACAGGCGAGCAGCAAGATGACCGGTGTGCGCATGCGCCAAATGTCGCGGGAAATCCTGCGCGCGGGAGGATTTTCTACCGGATGACTTGTGCAATTCACGTATGTGATTTTCTGTGCATGTGACATCGGGACTGCATCATGCGATGATGAAGGGCCCAAGTTTCATTCGTAAATTGTTCGTTTTCAATTGCTTGTTGAGCATGATTCGCGGCGTGAGGGCGCGGCGAAAAAAATGTAGCCACACGGAAACGATTTAACGGGTTTTTTGTTTCCTCTGTGTAAGCCCGAGCGTACTTTTGCCGCCGCAATGGAAAACCAGCCTGCATTCACCGCCCCGGATTCCCGGGAACGCGAACTCCTCGCAGAGGTGTGCGCGGTGTTCATGCGCCTGGGAATCAAGGCCGTCAACATGGACGATGTGGCGCGGCATTTGGGCGTGTCGAAGAAGACGCTTTATAAGCACTTCAAGGACAAGCGGGATTTGGTCATCCGATCATTGCACCTCCTCATCGAGGAAACCGATCAGAAAATGAGCGGCCTGCGCGACTACCCGGGCAACGCCATTGATGCGGAATTCGCAATGATGCGCTACGTCCGGAGAATGCTCGTGGCGCAGCACCCGAGCGTGATGTTCGACCTGCAGAAGTACTATGCCACGGCGTGGGCAGAGGTCGAGCGCCGGCGCCAACAGCTCATTTACGCTACCGCGCAACAGAACCTCGAACGCGGACAGCGCGAAGGCGTGTACCGTTCGGACTTCGACCCGCGCATCGTTGCCCAGTTCATGGTCGCCATCGCCGACACCACGAAGAACGCCCAAACCCAACAGGAGTTGGGCAAACCCATGAGCGAGATCTATTTCGAATCCTTTCAATACCACATCCGCGGCATCGCGAGTCCCAAGGGGTTGCATTACCTCGAGGAAAAGCTGGCCGCCGAATTTCCCCCTTCCGAATGAAGCATCTGATGACCGCGACGATGCTGGCCGCTGGGCTGGCTGGAACCGCGCAAGAAGCCGTGAACCTGAGCTTGAAGGAGGCCCAGGAACTTGCCTTGAAGAACGCGTACGCCATGCAGTATGCGCGGCTGGATCAACAGGTCGCCGAGCGCGATGTGAAGGAGCTGACGGCCACGGGGCTTCCACAGCTTTCGCTGCAGGCGGATTACAGCAACTACATTGATTTGCCGACGCAAGTGGTGCCGGCGGACGCGTTCGGGTTTCCGGATTATTTGACGCAATTCCTCGGAGGCGTGGCCGTGGCCACGGGGGTGCCGTTGAATGCGCCGGCTCCCGATCCGGATGGGTTGAGCGAGCTGCAGTTTGGCAACCAGCACACGGCGAACGTCGGGGTGCAGGCGTCGCAGTTGGTGTTCAGCGGGTCGTACTTCGTGGGGCTGCAGGCCGCGCGGTTGTACGCGGACTCGCGGTCGCAAGCGATCGAGCGGACGGCCGATGAGGTGCGGAAGGCCGTGGCGGAGGCGTACGTGACGGTGCTTGGGGCGGAGGCGAACGTGGCCGTGTTGGAGGAGGCGCTGGACGTGGTGCGCGCGTCGCGGACGGAGACGGAGGCGCTGTTGGAAGCGGGCTTTGTGGACGCCATGGTGGTGGACCAAATCGCGCTGGCGGTGATGGACCTCGAACAGGATTTGACCTACGCCACGACCCAAGCCCAGCTGACCCGCGCGCTCCTGCGCTTTCAAATCGGATTGAACCCCGCGACCCCCATCGCCCTGAAGGACGACCTCGGCGACCTCCTCGCGGCGGAAAGCGGCACCGATCTGCTCAGCCGCTCCTTTCAACCCGAAGCCCTGCCGGGCCTCCAGGAGCAGCAGGCCTACGTGGGCCTCGCGGAACTCGACGTGAAGAACAAGCGCGCCGAGGGCCTCCCCACCATCGCCGCCTTCTACACGTTCCAAAAGAACGCCCAGCGCCCCGAGTTCAACCTGTTCCAAGCGGACCAGAGTTGGTACAACGTCCAACTCGCGGGCGTCAACTTCAGCATGCCATTGTGGACCAGCCTCGGCGGTCAACAACGCGTCGAAAAAGCCCGGCTCGAACTGGTCCGCGCGGAGACCGGCTACCGCCAAATGGAAGCCGCCGCCCAACTCGAGTTCGAAGCCGCCCGCGCCGAGTTCGCCGACGCCAAATCCCGCGTCAACAACCGCACCCGCGCCGTCGAACTCGCCCAATCCATCTACGACCGCACCGAGCGCGGCGTGAACGAGGGCGTGAACTCCAGCTTCGAGCTGAACGACGCTCGGAGCAGCCTCCTCGAAGCCCAAGGCGGCCTCATCGGCGCCCAAATGGCCCTCCTCAACGCACAAGTCCGCCTGCAATCGGCGCTTTCTGAATTCGAATAACTCCTGCAATCAACGAACATGAAACGATTTGTAATCCCTTTCTCGGTGGTGCTCCTCGCGGTGGCATCGGGTTGCGGCGGTGACGCCACGGTGGAAGCAGAAACCGCTCCCGAAACGCGCGACTTGCGCGCCTCGGTGACCGTCCGCCCCATCACGCCGCAGCCGTTTGTGCACCAGTTCGCGGTGCAGGGCAACGTGGAAACCGACCGCAACGCCACGGTGACCGCGGAGTTTTCGGGCTTGGTGGAGGAGATCCTCGTCCGCGAAGGCGACCGGGTCCGCGAGGGCCAGGAACTGCTGCGTTTGAACACCGACATGGTGGATCGGACGGAACAGGAGTTGCGGACGCAGTTGGATTTGGCCTCGGACTTGTTCGCGCGCCAAACGCGGCTGTGGGAGCAAGGCATCGGCTCCGAAGTGGAGTACCTGCAGGTGAAAGCCCAAAAGGAAGGCCTCGAAAAATCCCTGGCCACCCTCGCCGAGCAGCGGGACATGGCGGTCGTTCGGGCGCCCTTCTCGGGCATCCTCGATCGGGTCTTCACGAAGCAGGGCGAGCTGGCGGCGCCGGGCGTTCCGGTGGCGCGCATCGTGGACCTCTCGAACATGTACGTTCGTGCCATGGTGAGCGACCACTACGCGGGGCGCATCGGCGAAGGGATGCCAGCTGAGGTGGTGGTCGCGGGGGTCGACACGGTGGCGACGCGCATCGGCCGCGTGGGCTCGTTCATCAACCCGGCGAACCGGACGATTGAAATCACGCTCCCGTTGCCGGGCGAGACGCGGTTCTTGCCCAACATGTTCGCGAACGTTTGGTTGCAAGACCTCGCCCTCGACAGCGCTATGGTGCTGCCGAATGCGCTGGTGCAGCAGGACGTGGAGGGGCGCGACTTCGTGTACGTCGTCAACGGAGGAACTGCGGAGAAGCGGGTGGTGGAACTCGGCATGGGGAGCGGCGATGAGGTGTTGGTGAAATCGGGTTTGGCCTGGAACGATCAAGTGGTGGAAAAAGGCGCCAGCCGCATCGTGGATGGCGAAAGCGTGCGAATCCTCGAACCGTAAGCCATGAGCGAAACTCCGCAACCATCCAAGCTCAGGCAATTCGGCCTGACCACCTGGAGCATCACGAACCGAACCACCGTGTTCGTGCTCATCGCGATCATCACGCTGAGCGGCATCTCCAGCTACCTGACGGTTCCGAAAGAGAGCTTCCCGGAGGTCATCATTCCGGAAATTTACATCGGCACCGCCTACCCGGGAAACAGCCCGACGAACATCGAAAAACTCATCACGCGCCCGCTCGAGAAGGAAATCAACACCATCACGGGCGTCGATGAAATCACCTCCACCTCGATCCAAGGCTACAGCGCCATCGACGTGAAGTTCGACTTCGACGTGACGCCCGCTGAGGCGCTTCGGAAGGTGAAGGATGCGGTGGACAAGGCGAAGGCGGACCCCGAGTTCCCGGACGACTTGCCCGCTGAACCCAACGTTTTCGAGCTGAATTTCAGCGAGTTGTTGCCGGTTATGAACGTCAACCTCTCCGGCGACTACACGTTGGATGACTTGAAGCGGTACGGCGAGCGGCTCGAGGAGGAGATCGAAGAACTGCCCGAAATCTCGAAAGTGGACATCCGCGGCGTGATGGACAAGGAGGTGGAAATTGAAGTCGATTACCTGCGCGCGGAAGCCATGCAGGTGAGCTTCAACGACATCGCCGGGGCCATCGCCCAGGAGAACATCACCATTTCCGGGGGCGACTTGCTCGTGGACAACGCGCGCCGGACGGTCCAGGTCGTCGGCGACTTCCGGTCGATGGAGGAAATCGAGTCCGTCATCGTGAAGAGCGAGCGCGACTCCCCGATTTTCTTGCGGGATGTGGCGAATGTTCGGTTTGTCGAGCAGGAGAAGACCAGTTACGCCCGCGAGTACGGCAACCCGGTGGTCACCCTTGACATCATCAAGCGCGCCGGTGAAAACCTCATCGCCGCGTCGGACGGCATCAACGCCATCATCGCCGATGCGAAGGAGGACTACTTGCCTCGCAACCTCAACGTATCCATCACGAACGATCAGTCGGACCAAACCCGCACCCAGGTCGAAGAGCTCCAAAACTCCATCATCTTCGGGGTGTTGCTCGTCGTGGGGGTGTTGTTGTTCTTCCTCGGCCTGCGCAACGCGCTGTTCGTGGGGGTGGCCATTCCGCTGTCGATGTTCATGTCGTTCATGATCTTGACGGCGTTGGGCGTGACGTTCAACACGATGGTGCTGTTTTCGTTGGTCCTCGCGCTGGGGATGTTGGTGGACAACGGCATCGTGGTCGTGGAGAACGTGTACCGCTTGATGGATGAGGGGATGAGTCCGTTGGACGCGGCCAAATACGGGGTCGGCGAAGTCGCCTGGCCCATCATCGCGTCCACGGCCACAACGCTCGCGGCGTTCATGCCGCTCGCGATTTGGCCCGGCATCATCGGCGAGTTCATGAAGTACTTGCCCATCACCCTCATCATCGTGTTGAGTTCGTCGCTGTTCGTGGCGCTCGTCATCAATCCGGTGCTCACGGCCATCTTCATGAAGGTGGGGGAGGAGACGGTGAACCGCCGTCGGACGTGGATCGTCAGCGGGGTGCTCGTGGTGGTCGGGCTGCTGTTCCTCGCCTTGGAGGCGACCGGCTTCGGCAACGTCCTCGTGATTGCGGGCGTGCTCGGCATCGTGAACACGTACGTCTTGTATCCCGCGACCTTGATGTTCCAAAACGGGTTCCTGCCCATGCTCGAACGCGTGTACGAGCGGTTCCTGCGCTTCGCGCTGGCGGGCGCTCGGCCGTGGCTGTTTTTCTTCGGCACGGCGATGTTGTTCGTGGTGTCGGCGGTGCTGCTCGCGCTGTTCCCGCCGAAGGTGGAGTTCTTCCCGTCGAACGAACCCCAGTTGCTCAACGTGTTCATTTCCAAACCCATCGGAACGGACATCGAGGAAACGAACCGCGTTGCCCGCGAAATCGAGGGCATGGTCATGGACTTCGTCGAGGAGGAGCAGTGGAAGCGCCCCAACCCCGAGACGGGCGAGCTGGAGTCGTACATGGTGAACTCCATCATCGGCCAAGTCGGCAACGGCACCAGCGATCCCAACGAAGGCCCGTCGCTGGGCAACACCCCGCACAAGGCGCGGATTGCCATCAACTTCGTGAAGTTCCAAGACCGCCGCGGGCAGTCCACGAGCGTCATGTTGTCGGCCCTCCGCGATCGTTTGGCGGCGTACCCCGATGCCGAGGTCATCGTGACGAAGAATTCGGACGGCCCGCCGCAAGGCCCGCCCATCAACATCGAAGTGCGCGGCGACGATTACGACGAGGTCCTCGCGGCGGCGACGGGCGTCCGCCAATTCTTGCGCCAGCGCGCCTTCGAGGGCGTGGAGGAGTTGAAGATGGACGTGGATAAGCAGAAGCCGGAATTGCCGATTGTGATTGATCGGCAGAAGGCACAGCGGTTTGGTTTGTCCACCCAAAACATCGGCTACACCCTCCGCACCGCCCTCTTCGGACGCGAAGTCAGCACCTACAAAGACGGGGAAGACGACTACCCCATCAACGTGCGCTTCGCCGAAGACACGCGCAACAACGTGGACGCGCTCATGAACCAAAAGGTCATCTTCCGCAGCGCTTCCGACGGCCAAATCAAGGAAGTGCCCATCAGCGCCGTGGCCACCGCCGAGCGCAGCACGACCTTCAGCAGCGTGAAGCGGAAGGACCTCGATCGGGTCATCACCATCAGCTCGAACGTCCTCGAGGGCGCCAACGCGAACGCCATCGTGGCGGACATGAAGGCCGCCCTCGCGGACTACGAAATGCCCCGAGGCGTGGAATGGCGCTTCACGGGCCAGCAGGAGGAACAGGCCGAAGAGCTCGCCTTCCTCTCGAAAGCCCTCCTCATCGCGCTCTTCCTCATCATCCTCATCATCGTCGCGCAGTTCAACTCGATCACGACGCCGTTCATCATCGGCTTCAGCGTGTTCTTCTCGCTCATCGGGGTGTTGTTGGGCCTTGTGATTTTCCAAATGGACTTCGTCATCATCATGACGATGATCGGCATCATTTCCCTCGCGGGCGTCGTGGTGAACAACGCCATCGTGCTGGTGGACTACACGGATTTGCTGCGGGCGCGCAAACGGGAGGAATTGGGCGAGTCCGTTCGTTTGCCGTTCCGCGATGTGGTGGAGTCAATCGTCATGGGCGGCAAGACGCGTTTGCGTCCGGTGTTGCTGACGGCCATCACGACGGTGTTGGGCTTGTTGCCCCTTGCGATCGGTCTGAACATTGATTTTGTTCGGCTCGTGACGGAATACGATCCGCACATTTACGTGGGGGGGGACAACAACGTGTTTTGGAAACCGATGAGTTGGGCCATCATTTACGGCCTGACCTTCGCGACGTTCTTGACGCTCGTCATCGTGCCCATCATGTATTGGTGGATTGAGCGGATGAAGTACCGGTACGTGTTCAAGTCGGCCGTCAAGTAAGGCCAAATCCATCAAAAGGCCCGCCCCACAAGGCGGGCCTTTTTCATGCTCAACCGCCCCGGTGAATTCGGGCCACCCGCGCGGGAATGCGGGCGATGATTTCGTACGGAATGGTGCCCGCTGCGGCGGCCACGTCCTCGAGGGTCGGCAGGGCACCGAACAGCACGACGTCGTCGCCGGGCTGGACCTGCGGCAGGGCGCTGACGTCAATGAGCGTCATGTCCATGCACACCTTGCCGACGACCGGGGCGAGCTGGCCGTTGATGGCCACGTGGCCCTTGCCGTTGCTGAGGTGGCGCGGGTAACCATCGGCGTAACCGACGGGCACCACCGCAATGCGCCGCGGCTTTGGGGAGGCGTCGGTGGCGCCGTAGCCCACGCCTTCGCCGGCGGGCACGGTGCGGATTTGGCTCACCGTCGTTTCGAACGACAAGGCGGGCTGCAGGTGGAGCGGTGCCAGGGCGTTCACGCCAAACATGCCGATGCCCAGCCGCGCAAATTCCAGTGCCTGTTCTGGAAACCGTGCGATGCCCGCGGTGTTGCAGATGTGACGCCCGAGTGGGTGTTGCTTCCGGTCCGTGGCGTTGCGGAGCGCGTGGGCTGCCCGGTGAAAGCGCCGGAACTGCCGCTGCGAGAGCGCGTCCGCTGCGGGATCGTCCGCGGAGGCCAAATGGCTCAGGACGGTTTGGGCGCTGAGGGGGCAGTCCGGGGCTTGGAGCCGCTCGATCAAGGCGGGCACTTCCGCTTCGGTGAAGCCCACGCGGTGCATCCCCGTGTCGAGTTTGATGTGGACGGGCCACGGCCCCGCGTCGCCCACGGCGGCACAAAACGCCGCGCAGTGGGCTGGGCCGATGAGTTCCGGTTCGAGGCGGTGGGCGAGCAGGGCGTCGAAGGTCGTGGGGTCGGGGTTGAGCACGACGATGGGCAGCGCGATGCCGTGACGGCGCAGTTCGACGCCTTCTTCGGTGCACGCCACGGCGAGGTGGCTCATGCCGAGGTGTTCGAGGGCGCGTGCGAGGGCCGGGCCGTTGGCGCCGTAGCCGGAGGCCTTGACCACGGCGATGAGGCGGGTGGGGTGGTCGATGGGCACGGCTGGGGCCGTTCCGCGGATTTGCCTGCGGAAGGCGTTCACGTTGGCCGTCACGGCGTCGAGGTCGAGCACCAGCGAGGTGGCGTGGCCCTTTCGGCAAAGCAGCGGCACGAACGCCTCGAAGGCTGCGGATCGTGGCCCTTTCACCAACACGTCGTGCCCGTGAAACGGCGATTCTGCTCCGCGCTTGAATTCGGCCAAGGCCTCGTCCGTGCGCTCGAAGCGCCGCCATTCGCGGGGGACACCGGCCGCCGCCGCCCAGTGTTCGCCCACGAGCCAAACCCGGGACACGCCCGAACCGTCCAGCAATTCCCGCAGCCGATGCGCATCGTGGGGCGCACCGGGCAAGTCCCCGAGGATGAGCCCCCGCGGATGGGCGGTGGGCAGCCGGCCCAAATCCCGCAACGCAAAGGCCAGCGCCCCCCAGTCGTTCGCGTACGCATCCGAGATGACCCACGTGCCGCCGGGCCCGCTCAGCCGCTGCATCCGCAGGTCGACCTCGGGCAAGTGCGGCAGGGTTTCGCCGATTTCGTCCAAGGGCACGCCCAGGCACCGGGCCGTGAGGGCGGCCGTCATCGCGTTGCGGAAGGCCAGTTCGCCGGGTGCGGGCAGTTGCCATTTGGCCTGTTCCTCGCCAAACGTCACTTCCACCTCCTCCGTTTCCCCCCGGGACCACCGGCGGAGCACGCGCAAATCGCCGCTGGGCCCCCACGTCCGCACCCGCACGCCGCGCGCCTTCAACCCCTCCACCCCCTCCGCACAATCCCCTGGCAACGCGACCCAATCGCACCCCTCAAACAACCGCAGCTTCTCCGCCACCAACGCCGCCCGCGAAGGAAAATTCGCCGCATGCGCCTCCCCCAAATGCGTCAACACCCCCCACTGCGGCTCCACGCACCCCGCCAGCCGCGCCATCTCCCCCGGCTCACTGATGCCCACCTCGATCACCCCCACCTCGTGCTCCGGCGCCAGCCCCCAAACCGACAACGGCACCCCCACCTGGCTGTTGAACGACCGCGGACTCCGCCCCACCCGCATCCGCCGAGCCAGCAGGGCCGCCGCCCACTCCTTCACCACGGTCTTCCCATTGCTCCCCGTCACCGCCACCACCGGCACCCCGACCGCACGCCGATGCGCAGCCGCCAAACCCTGCAGCGCCTCCACCACGTCCGCCACCACCACCACATCGCACCCGCTCAACCCCGGATCCTCCCGCACCACGAAGCGCCGCACGCCCCCCTCGAACGCATTCCGCAAAAAATCGTGCCCATCGTACCACACGCCCCGCACCGCAAAAAACACCGCCTCCTCACCCGCCACTTCCCCGCGCTCCACGGCCCGCGAATCCAAGGTCAGTTCCAACACGTCCCCACCCGCCGGCCCGTCCGCACGCAACGACCCCGCCGCCGCCGCCCACTGCCGCCAATCCCCAACCGTCACGGGCGCGCCTTTTGCAACGCCGCCTGCCTCCGCGCTTCCACGAACGCCGACCGCGTCAACGGGATGTACCGCTCTTTCGCCCCCACTTCCACCGTCGCATCCCCGCCCGCAATCCGGTGCGAAAAGTGCGCTGACCGCCCCGTTTCCATGCAGATCGCATGCAATTTCGTCACCTCCTCCGCCCGCGCGAGGAGCTCGGGCATGCACCCGAAGGGCGTCCCCGTAAAGTCGAGGTCCAGCCCCGCGGCGATGACCCGCATCCCTTCGTTCGCCAAGTCCGAACACAACGCAGGCAGTGCATCGTCAAAGAACTGCACTTCGTCGATGGCGACCACGGTGACCGGCCGCTCCAGCCCGTCGATGTGCGCCCGCAATTCCGCGCTGTTCGCGACCGTGATGCTGTCGAGCGCATTCGAATCGTGCGAGGTCACTTTGCTGGCGTCCCACCGCGTATCGGTCGCGGGTTTGAAGATGAGGGTGGGCTGGCGGGCAATGCGCGCGCGCCGAATGCGCCGCAGCAATTCCTCCGTTTTGCCGGAGAACATCGGGCCGCAAATCACTTCAACCCGGCCTTCGCCGAGGTCGGGGTGGTGGTGGTGGGAAGTTTCGTGTGGAACCATGGTCGCAGAAACGAAATTACTTCAGGCCTTACATTCGCAGGGTTATGTTGAAAGATAGTTTTCACCAACTTCCGCTGCTCCTTGCGCTGGCAGCGTGTACACCCCAAGCAGGGGATGGGGGAGTGGCTTCCTTGACCGGCAAGGTGGAGGTGGAGCGGCGCGCGGTGATTTCCAATCCGGCGGGTGCGGTGACGTACCCGGGTGCGGACGTGGACGTATTTATTACGTATGGCGATCGGGTGGGCCCGGATGACAAGGTGACGACGAATTTCGATGGGGAGTTCGCGTTCTATGGATTGATGCCGGGGACTTACACGGTGTACGTTTACAGCGAGGACACGTTGCCGCAGATTCCGCAGGCGCCGGACATTGCGATCGTGCAGGAGGTGGACATTGAGGGGCGTCGGGATGCGGTGGACGTGGGCACGATTCGGATTTTCAAGGAACTTTAAGCGATGTTGCGCACAGGCCAAACCCTGGCCCTCCTCCTCCTCCCGGTCCTTCTTTCCGCCCAAGTCCCGGGCGCGTGGACGAGTGCGGGCATCCAGGCGACCTCCGGCGGCCCGTGGTCCTGGTCGGCTCAATTGGAGAGCCGGTGGGATGGCCCGCACGACACGGGCTTCCTCGACCTCGCCGTCTCCCGCGAATGGGGCCGCCACCTCGAGGCGAATTTCCAATGGCGCACCTCCCTGAACCACGGCGACACCCGGTACTCCCCGGAATACCGCGCCGCCCTCCGACTCATCGCCAAGGGCGACCTCGGGCGCGGCTCGTGGGACGCACGCTTCATGGCCCAAGAAGCCCGTCCCTGGCTCTTCGCCCCGGAATGGGCAGCGGCCCCCCTCGGCCGGTCCGCCCTCCGAGGCCGGC
>CAYMHW010000029.1:0-26070 GCA_964390365.1 uncultured Comamonadaceae bacterium
CATCGACATGGACAGCTTCGACAAGGAGCGCTACCTCGCGGAGGCGAAGTTCATTCGGGCGTACTGGTACTTCAATTTGGTGACGACGTTTGGCGGAGTGCCGCTGGTGTTGGACAATTTGGCACCCAGTGAGTACCAACAGCCGCGTGCGACTGCGGAAGCGATTTGGGACCAAATTGAAACCGACCTCACCGAAGCAGCCACCCGCCTGCCCTACCGCAGCTCGCTGTCGCTCAACGAGCTCGGCCGTGCCACCCGCGGAGCCGCAAACGCCCTCTTGCTCAAGGCTTACGCCTACCAAAGCAAGTGGTCCGAGGCCTTGCCCGTTGCTGAAGAAATCGTCGGCTCAGGTGAGTACGCACTCGCGCCCGATTACGGCAGCATCTTCACGCTCGAAGGCGAAAACGGACCGGGTTCCATCTTCGAAATCCAGTTCATGAACGCCTCCGGCGGCAACTGGGGCAACTCGCTCGAAGGCACGTTCACCAACGTGTTCCAGCGCGCCCGTGGCCAATTCGGGGGGTACGGATTCAACTTGCCCACGGAGGATTTCGTGAGCGAGTTCGAGGCGGGCGATCCGCGTTTGGCGGCAACGGTGTTCCAAGAGGGTGATGTCATGGGCGACCGTGGCTTGTTCACGCTGGACGCCACGGGCTTCCCCCACCCCTACTACCCGAAGAAGTACTTCACGAACGCAGCGGATGAGGCGCCCTTCGGCGACCCCAACCCCAACGGACCGTCGAATGACCGGGTCATCCGGTACGCTGACGTGTTGCTGCTCCACGCGGAGGCGGCTTACCACAACGGATTTGAGGACATCGCCCGCACCTCGTTGAACCTCGTGCGCGAACGCGCTCGGGGAGGCGACGACACCATCCTGCCGGATGTGACCGCAAGCGGTGCTGAATTGCTCGACGCGATTTACCACGAGCGTCGGGTGGAATTGGGATTGGAAGGACACCGCTTCTTCGATTTGGTCCGTCAAGGACGGGCGAGCGAGGTGCTCGGCCCATTGGGCTTCGTCGAAGGAACGCACGAACTCTTTCCAATTCCTGCTGCAGAAATCACCCTCTCTGGAGGACTCATCGAACAAAACCCAGGATACTGATGCAACGCGCACTCACCTACCTCGGACTGGCCGGAGCGGCCGTGGCGCTGCTTTACGGATGCCGTCCATACGAAACCGACGGCATCGATTTGCCTGAAGGTCCCACGGCTGACTTTTCATGGTCGTACGTGGAGGGCGATTCCAACCGCGTCGTCTTTACCAGCAACAGCGAAGACGGGTTTCTGCACCTGTGGGAATTTGGCAACGGCTTCACTTCCACGTTGAAATCCGACACGGCGTACTACCCCCAAGCGGGTACGTACGGCGTGACCTACAGCGTGAACAACGCGGGCGGCATGGCCCAAGCTTCTGACTCCATCGTCATCGAAAACACGTTGGAACTGCCCTGCGAAGGGCCCTTGGCACTGCTCACGGGTTGCGACAACCAAAAAACCTGGGCGTGGTCGTCCGTTGCGGGCGCGATTTCGGTCGGACCGATTCCCTACTCAACCGAGTGGTATTCCTCGCCGGCAGGTGGTTTGGTCCCCGAACAGTACGACGACACGTACCAGTTCAGCTTCGACGGCGACTACATCTACAGCAACAACGGCGGCACGGTGAACCCGTACGAAGGCTACGTGGTGAGCGCCTTGGAAGTGCCCGAAATGACCTACACCTTCTTGGAAGGGACGGGGACTTCTGGTGAAGACCAAATCGTGCTGCCCTCCTGCTGGTTCATGGGCGTTTGGGACTCGGGGCCCGTCTACGACATTGTTGAACTCACGGAGGAGACGCTGATTTTGCATGGCAGGATCCAAAACGGAGACTGCACCGCAGGAGACGGCTACTTCACCTTGACCTTCTCTGCCCAATGACCCGTCCGCTCCTCTTCGGCCTGATCCTCTGCGCCATGGGCTGCTCCTCGTGCGACAACGGCGGGGAGACGACGCTGGCAGAAATCCGGTTCGTATCCGATCGGACCGCTTTCGAAAACGCCATCAACGCGACGTACACGTTCGAAGTCATCCTCGATGCCGCTTCGACCGAGGAAGTTTCGGTGTCCTTCGAGACGCAGGCGATTTCCGCCCAAGAAGGAGCGGACTTTGCTTCCACTTCCGGCACCCTCGTCTTTGCTCCGGGTGCCACGTCCATGACCATCGACGTTCCGGTGGTCATTGACCAATACCTCGAGCCCGACGAACAGTTCTCGGTGGTCTTGAGCAATCCGGTGAACGGTTACCTCAAGGACCAGGAACAAGTGGCCATCGGAACCATCCGCAACGACGACTCCACCGTGCAGTTGGCCGAAGGTGGATTCGATGCGCCGACCTCGTATCCGGGGTTGAGCTTGGTTTGGGCCGATGAATTCGACGGACCCGAAATCGATCCTGCGAATTGGACCTACGACCTGGGCGCCAGCGGCTGGGGCAACCAAGAGTTGCAGAATTACACGAACGATGACGCCAACAGCTACATCGATCAAGGCAACCTCATCATTCGCGCCGAAAAGGTGGCGGATGGCCAGTACACCTCAGCGCGTCTGAAAAGCGTCGACTTGCAGGAATTCGAGTTTGGACGAGTGGATGTGCGGGCGGTTTTGCCCATCGGCCAAGGGATTTGGCCAGCAATCTGGATGCTTGGAGCCAACTTCCCAGAAATCGGCTGGCCCGACTGCGGCGAAATCGACATCATGGAGTGCATCGGCTCCGACCCCGGACGCGTCCACGGGACAGCGCACTGGGGTGCAGACCCAAGCCAGCACACCTACCTCGGTGGTTCCACGGCGGTTCCTTTTCCCCGAACGCTCGCCGACGAGTACCACGTGTACTCCGTCGAGTGGGAACAGGACAGCATTCGGTGGTACTTCGACAACGAGGAGTACTTCTCCATCTCACCGGAGAACATGAACGGCCAACCCTACCCCTTCAACCAATCGTTCTTCCTCATCATGAACGTTGCGGTTGGGGGCATTTGGCCGGGATATCCCGATGAGACGACGCCCTTCCCTGGATTCATGGCCGTCGATTACGTCCGAGTATACCAATGAACGTCCTGCAGCGCCCGCCAGCGTGGATTCACCCACCCTGTGCAGGTGATGTGCAGTACAAATAACGTGTTTCGTCGACACGTTTTCTTAACTTAACGAACCAAATCAGTTAATCATCAACTCATGAAACCTTCTGCCTTTTACGCATCAGCTACCAAGCAATTGCTGGGAATGCTGAGTGGAGTGGCGTTGGTCGGCAGCTTGTCTGCCCAAACCACGCACCAAGTGACTTTCGAAGTCAACATGGCCAATGAGACCGTATCTCCAACAGGCGTTTACCTCGCAGGTGGAGCTTACTTCGGTGCTCCCGGCGACAACCCCATGACCGATCCCGATGGCGATGGCATCTACTCCATCACCATGACCTTGGACGATGGATTCAGCGGCCACTACGCCTTTACCAACGGCGCATGTGGCGACTGGGGATGCAAAGAAAACCTCGCCGGCCAGCCATGCGGTGACTCAGGAAACTACAACGACCGCTTCATCGGCCCTGTGACGAGTGACATGACCATTTCAACGTGCTTTGCTCAATGCTCCACAGACGGCACGTGCACGGAGAATTTCGGGCCCGTCGATGTGACGTTCCAAGTGAACATGACCATGGAAACCGTTGCCGGCGGCGTGTACATCACCGGTGGCAGCATCGACAACTGGTGCGGAAGCTGCACGGCCCTCAGCGATGCTGACGGCGATGGCATTTACAGCGTCACCTTGACGCTGCCGCAGGGTGCCCACGAATACAAGTTCACGAATGGGGGTTGGGGTGGAGACGAGATCTTCGATCCGGCTATCCACGGTGAATGCACGTTGACGACCGGCGTGTTCACGAACCGGTTGCTCATGATTGCGGGACCGGACAACCTCGTCCTCGACGCCGTTTGCTTCAACGAGTGCGTCGCATGCGAAGGAGATGTTCCCGGATGCATGGACGACACGGCGGTGAACTACAATCCGTTCGCAACCGTGGATGACGGATCATGCATCTACGGCACCCTCGGCTGCACGGACGAAACGGCAGCGAACTACAATGGTGATGCCACCGTGGACGACGGTTCTTGCCTCTTCGCCACCTTCTTCAACGTCGACATGAACTGCGTTGAAGAGGCCTTCACCACTGTGCACATCTCCGGCCCCTTCTGCGGCTGGTGCGCGAGCGATGGCTACAATGACCTCACCGACGAAGACGGCGATGGCGTGTACACGGGCGAACTGTGGTTGCCTGCTGGCGAAACCGAGTACAAGTACATGGTGGACAACTTCGCCGGACAAGAAAACTTGGTGGACGACATGGCCGCAGGTGCATCGTGCGCTCCGATTACGGACTACGCAGGCTATGCAAACCGCTTGGTTACGGCAGGGTCTACGGTGTATGAGACGTATGGATCTTGCACGCCCTGCAACCCCTCTGCAGTGCTCGGTTGCACCGATGACGCCGCAGTCAATTTCGACACCGCTGCGACGCAAGACGATGGATCATGCCTCTATGTGACCACCTTCAACGTGGACATGTCGTGTGCTGATGTTGCCTTCACCACGGTGCACATCACCGGACCGTTCTGCGGTTGGTGCGGAACGACGGATTACAACACGTTCAGTGACGCAGACGGCGACGGCATTTACTCGGGCGAGCTGTGGCTCCCGGCGGGTGAGACCGAATACAAGTACATGGTGGACGGCTTCGCCAACCAAGAAAACTTGGTCGACGACATGCAGAACGGGGCCACGTGCGCTCCGATTACGGACTATGCAAGCTATGCAAACCGCCTCGTGGTCGGCGGCAGCACGGTCAACGAAACGTACGGTTCATGCACGGGTTGCGACGTGGTCGTACCCACTGTGACCGTGGATTTCGCCATCGACATGAACCTTTCCAACTACCCGAACGCTGACTACGACAACGTCGTGATCAACGGAGCGTGGAACAGCTGGAACGGATGGGGCGTTCCGCTCACGGACGAAGACGGCGATGGCATCTTCACCGGCAGCGCCGAGTTCGATGAAAACACGAACACGGAATTCGTCGTTGCAGTAACCGGCCCCGCAGACGGATACTCCGGCTGGGGTGCAGTCATCAATGCGCCGGTTGAGTGCAGCTCGAACCCCGAATTGCCGCTCGGCCAAGGAGGAGGCAACTACGCGCTCAACGTTGGAACGGAGAACCTCTCTGTCGCTTACTGCGCAGGAAGCTGCTCGGCAACGTGCCCGGACCCGGGGTGCACCGATCCGTTCTACGTGGAATTCGATCCGTACGCCACGCTTGACGACGGTTCATGCGCCACGTTGAAAGTTTGGGGCTGCATCTACGAGGCAGCATCGAACTACAACCCCGCAGCCAACACCGACGACGGCTCATGCATCATTGAGGCCACCTCTGCGTGCCCCGGTGATTTGAACAACGACGGAGCTGTCGGAACTTCCGACCTCCTCGCGTTCTTGTCGCTGTTCGGACTCTCTTGTGATTGATTTTGGTTTGATCAATCTTGAGCGGGCTGGCCGAAAGGTCAGCCCGTTCTTTTTTTGTGGATTGCGGTTTGAAGCGGACGCTTGTAGGTGCGACCTTTGCAGGCATGCAACGGCAGCTGCGGCTTCTTGGGGGAATGTGCATTGCTTGGATGAGCTTCGCGATGACGCCTGCTTGGGGCCAAGGCTCCCCCCGACTCACCGCCGATGAAGAAAAGGCACTGCGCGCCGTACCCGTCAGCGCGGATGCTCCGGATACCGCGGTGTGGGTTTACACTGGGAAACTCGACGTCAATTTTGCCCAAGTTTTCCTGAGCAATTGGGCGGCCGGAGGCCAAAGCACCCTCTCGCTCATCACGAAATTCGACCACACCTGGGAATTCGACCGCGGCCCCATCGGATGGGACACGGAAGTGCACGGAGCATTCGGCCTGCTGCATCGTCCGGAA
The DNA here is from genome assembly GCA_964390365.1 of uncultured Comamonadaceae bacterium. GTDB lineage: Bacteria > Bacteroidota > Bacteroidia > Flavobacteriales_D > Sanyastnellaceae > JALQTD01. The sequence continues at coordinate 6,008 of CAYMHW010000029.1, forward strand.
GAATCCGTTCTCCTGAAAACCGACGACCGGTTCGAATTTGCCTCCAAATTGGGATTGCGCGCAACGACCAACGGCTTTGCGACGCTGATGGCGAGTTTCCGCTCGCAATTTGCCCCGGGCTATGCCTTGGTCAATGGCCTTCCGGATCGCACCAACCGAACTTCCAACATCATGGCCCCGGGTTACGGGGTGATGGCGGCGGGAATGGACTACAAGAACGCGGATCGGCAGCTCACGGTGTTCCTTGCACCGGTGACCTACAAGGCCACGTGGGTGCTCGACGACAGCCTATCTGCCGCGGGAGCGTTTGGGGTCACGCCGGGGGAAACGAGCCGCCACGAGCTCGGGGGATACTTGAAATTGGGCTGGAAAACGCCCGTGGTGGACAACGTGGACTATGCCGTGCGATTGGATTTGTTCTCGAACTACTTGAACAATCCCGAGAACATCGACGTGTTCTCCGACCACACCCTCTCGATGAAGGTGAACGACTACCTGACGACGACCATCAGCGCCACCATCATTTACGACGACGACGTGATGTTGCAAAAGGAAGAGGCGGTGGTGGACGACGCAGGGAACGAAATCTCGCCTGCGGTGGTGGGGCCGGGATTGCAGTTGAGGGAAGTCCTTTCCGTGGGCTTCTCGTTGAAGTTTTAACCCGGGACGTGCCTATTTTCGCGGCATGAAAGCATTTGTCTTCCCCGGACAGGGCGCCCAATTCTCTGGAATGGGCAAGGACCTGTATGACGCGTCGGAACAAGCACGCAAGCGGTTCGACCAAGCGAACGAAATCCTCGGATTCGACATTGCCTCCATCATGTTCGGCGGCACCGATGAGGAACTGAAGCAAACACGCGTCACCCAACCCGCCATCTTCTTGCACTCGGTGATTTTGGCGGAATTGCTTGGTGAAGCGTTTGACCCCGGTGTGGTTGCCGGACACAGCTTGGGCGAATTTTCGGCGCTGGTGGCGGCCGGTGCGCTGTCCTTTGAAGACGGGCTGAAACTCGTCTCGGAGCGGGCGCAGGCGATGCAAGCGGCGTGCGAGGCCACGCCCTCGACCATGGCGGCTGTCCTCGGATTGGAGGACGCGGTGGTGGAGGAGATTTGTGCTGCCACCGAAGGAGTGGTGGTTGCGGCGAACTACAACTGCCCGGGCCAGCTGGTCATTTCAGGGAGTGTCCCCGCGGTGGAGGCGGCGTGTGCTGCGTTGACGGAGGCGGGCGCGCGGCGAGCGCTCTTGTTGCCCGTTGGTGGTGCGTTCCATTCGCCCTTGATGGAACCTGCGCGCGAACGGTTGGCTGCGGCCATCGATGCTACGGAGTTCCATGCACCCCGTTGTCCCATTGTCCAAAACGTGAACGCCCAATCCGAAACCGATCCCGCTCGCATCAAGGACAACCTCATCGCCCAACTGACCGGAGCGGTGCGCTGGACGCAATCCATGCACACCATGATCGAACTCGGCGCCACGGAAGTCGTCGAAGTGGGCCCCGGGAAGGTGCTGCAAGGCCTGTTCAAGAAGGTAGATCGGGCCTTTCCGACGGAAAGTGCTGCCCTCTGATTCGGGCAATGCAAATAAAAAAGGGACCGCTCAGGCGGTCCCTTTTTTTGTTGTACTTGTTGGGAGTTACAGGGCGGATAAGCCTGCGTGCAGGTTTTGGACTTCCACCTCCGCCGCGTGCAACGAGGACTTCAGCGCACTGTTTTCCGAGCGCAATTCATCGCAACGGCGCTGCGCCCGGGCCAATTCCGATTTCAATCGCATGAATTCATGCAAAGCAGCCGTCCGCTCCTGTCGCGCTGCTTCCAATTGAATGAGCAAATCCTCCATGTGCCAAAGATGCAACAGAGGATTCGGGTTTGGCCTAAGGCCTCAAACGGACTTATGCACCAAAGCAGGTTCATTATGCACGAAGCCGCAGCCGGACACCGTGGATCGTCAACACCACGCCACTGAGCGCCGCCACTCCCGCCGACATGGCATACAACGAAGGAATGCGCTCCAGTACGCCTTCGTAAATCGCCCCGGAAAGGAAGGCGCCAAATCCGATGCCGAGTTCCAAGGCCATGAGCATCGTGCCGAGGGCAAGGGCGATGCGACCGGGCCGAGCCATGTCCGCCGTCCACGCAAAGACCGTGGGCATGTTGATGCCGACGGACATGCCGTAAACCAGGCCGGCCAAGGCTGCGGTGAGCGGGGTTTGGGATACCGCGAGGAGCCCCATGCCCGCCGCGAGCAGCCACGCACCCACCACCATCAGCGGAACCCGGCCGTGGCGATCCGAAGCCTTGCCCGCGATGAAGCGCATCGAAATGCTGGCCACAACGACGATCGTGTTGAACGCGCCTTTGTAGGTGTAGCCCAAGTCCGCCACAAAATCCGGCGTCACGGTCAAGAACGTACCGAAAGCGAAAGCGGGTGCGAGCATGGCAAGCGCCGACGGCCACGTGCTCCAATCGAGGACCTTCCCTTTGAACAAGTTGAAGTCGGACAGTGCGATGCGGCGCGCATTGGGCAGCGACTCGTTGAGCATGGTGGTCAGCAGCAAGGACAGCAACCCCAGCGCCGTGGACACCGCGAACATCGCATCCATGCCCACTTCCACGGCGAGAAAACTGCCGATGGCCGGTCCCATGGCCATGCCCGCATTGCCCGCCACGCCTAAAAATCCCAACGCCTCCCCCCTGCGGGAAATCGGGGCCACGTCCGTGAGGAACGCCGTCGCCCCCGTCGGTCGGAAGCCGGTGCTGAGTCCATGGAACAGCCGAATCCCAAGCAACAAGGTCACCGCCACCGACATCGAGCCATCGGGTCCGGCATCCCGAGGAGCCCACCACCACACCGCGAGGTAGCCCAGTCCCGCCAAAAACGTCACCAAGCTCCCGATGAGCATCACGGGAATTCGCCCCGCGCGGTCCGCAATCTTTCCACTGTACAACCGCGCGATGAACGCGCCGATGGTGAACAAGCCCACGAGCCATCCGATCTTATCCGGGTGGCCCATTTCCGTCAGCACCCCGGGCAATTCCGGCAACACCATCCCGAAACTCGCCATGAACACAACCGTTCCAGAACACAGCACCCAGAACTGCCGGGTGAATAAAGGGGGTGAGCTCGCTTGCACGGAACGAAGGTACGGCCCATTGACGAGGCTGTCTTACCTTCAAGGCATGCAATATCCTGCAAAAGTGCTGCTCGCTTGGGGCGAGGCCATTTCGGGGAACAAGGCCTTGAAGGATTGGCTCGCGGGCAACGGCTACCCCGAGTTGGCCATGTCGTGCCATGCGATCCGCAACCACGGCCCCTCGCGGACGTGGTTGATGGAGAACGGCCACCCGCATTTGATGGCCATGATCCGGGGGAGCGAAGGGGACCGCCAAGCGGTGGGGTGGCTTCGGGGGTATGGGTTCAGTTATTTGGCCTGGGTTGCCGAAGGCGCTGACAACCACGATGAAGCGATCAAAGCGCTGCTGCAGCAAGACCAACGTGAATGGGCGGGCATTGCGCTCAAAATTCGATCGGTGAAAAACCAAATCGAGGGCGACCACAACAGCCTTTACAAGATTTCACGCAGCTGATCAGCCCCGGTACACCAGGTGGCTCAAGCCTTCTGGCTGCAGCACCTGCTGGGCCAAACGCTGCAAGTCCTCTGCCGACACGGCCTCAATCGCAGCAAAGACGGTGTCCAACGATTCCACTCGGTTGTACAGCAAATAGCTCTTGCCGAGGCTCGTCATCACGCTGTTGCCGGAATCTTGGCCGAGCGCGATGTGGCCGAGGACTTGGCGTTTGAGTTCCGTGAGTTGGCGTTGGCCCAAAGGCCGATCCCGCAACTGCTTGAATTCCTTGTAAATGAGCCGCTCAGCCCGCGGATGGGACTTCGCGTCCGTGCCGAAGTAGACGCTGAACAACCCCGTATCCGTGTACGGCGTGTAGGCGCACTCGATGTTGTAAGCCATGCCGTGGCGCTCTCGAATATTGAGGCTGAGTCGGCTGTTCATGGTGGGGCCGCCCAAGAGGTTGGCGAGCATGGCGAGCCCCACTCGGTCGGGGTGGTCGTGTCCGACGGTGGCGCAGCCCATCACGTGGTGGACTTGGTGCACGTCCTTCTCCAACCGCACGTCGAACGGCGGGTTGGCCTGAAACGGCCTCCGCATCAACCCGGCCTTGCGCATCGGCCGTTCGCCAAAATGCCGTTCGCACAGCGCCTGGACGCGCTTCCATTCCACCGGCCCCACGATGCTCACCACCATTTCCTCCGTGCCGTAGTGGCGCTCCACAAACCCCATCAGCGTCTCCCGGGTCATGCCCGAGACCGATTCCTCCGTCCCCAAGATGTTCCCCGCCAAGGGATGCCCCGCGAACAGCCGCTCCTCGAATTCGTCGAACAAGGCATCCACCGGACTGTCCCAATACGAATGCAATTCATCGAGGATGACGTCGCGCTCTTTGACAACCTCCTTCTCGGGAAAGGTCGCTTCGAAGGTGATGTCCGACAAGAGTTCGAGGGCGCGGTCGAGGTGCTCGGGAAGAAACGCCGCCACGAGCCACGTGTCCTCCTTCGAGGTGTAGGCATTGACTTCACCTCCGACGCTGTCAAGCCGATTGAGGACGTGATACGCCTTGCGCTTGCGCGTTCCTTTGAACAGGGTGTGTTCGATGAAGTGCGCAGCCCCCGCCTCACCCGGTCGCTCGTCGCGGGTGCCCGCGTTCACCACCAACCCGCAATGGATCACTGGACGATCCACCTGCTTGTGGATGATGCGGAAACCGTTGGGGAATTGGGCGGTGCGGAATTCGTCCGCATGCGCCTCGATGGCGGGCGCGTTCACCGGTCGTTAGAAGGGCAGGTCGTCGTCGTCCGCATCACCAGATGCCGGCATGGACGGCACTTCTGGAAGCGATTTCGGCGCATCGGCATGCTTCGCTGCAGCAGGAGCTGACGGGGCAGCGCCGTCCGCAGCCGAAAGGCGCCAAGCGTTCAAGTCCACGTAGTAGTTGCCGTTGTATTCCCGACCGCGGATGTCGAAGCTCACCGTGAGGGATTGGCCCTCTTGAAACGCATCGAGGAAATCCACCTTCTCCTTTGTCAGCGTGAACTTCACGTCCTGGGGATACTGCTCCTCCGTGCGGACCACAAAGTCGCGCTTGAAGAACCCACTGGGAAAATCCTGCCGGTCCATCATCTTGACCAACGTGCCTTTCATTTCGTATGCCATACCACGAAATTAGGGCGGTTTGGTTGGAGTTTGCAGGCGGTTTCAGGACAAATTTTCCACGAAATTCAGCCCGCGTTGAACGCCAACAGCGTCAGCCACGCATCGCGCACCTCTCCCCGCCGAAGCGAAGCCGCCGCCCGCTCATGGAGGGCTTTCTCAAGGGCCACCGCATCGTCTTCGAGGTCCATGAACAGGTCAGCGAGCTCGATGAGCTTGTGCTCATTCACTTCGGTTTCGTCGGGAAGTTCCGAAACGGCCGCGAGTTGGGCGAGGGCGTTCCGGTCGAACGCGGGGCTGGTGCGGATGTCCTCCGGGAGGGCGTCGACGCCGATGCCCGGGGCGGCGAGGGGTTTGGCCACCTCGAACAGGGCCTCGCCCGAAGCACGCACGTACCAATTCCCGCCGCAGCGGCCTACCAAATCCAACGCATGCGCATCCGGCCGCCCCGACTCCCCCATCACATCGGCGCGGTAGTGGATCCGCGTGATCTCGCACACCACGAGCTGCCCCGCGCCCGGCCCATCGCCCAAAGAGTCCACGCGCAACACGCGGCATTCGAGCTGAACCGGCGACTCCGCCACCCGCGGCGGCCTCACCGTCTCAGAAGGCACCGCGGTCAGGCCCGCCTTCTCGAACTCGTTGACGCCCTCAGGAAAATCCCCGCTCGCAAGCGAACACGGCTCCACCATGGCGTAATCGACGAGGTTCACCACGACCTCCGGAACACGCAGCACGTTCTCCAACGTGTGCTTCGTCGTGTTGTCCTTGCCGCGACGGGCTGGACTGAAAATGAGGACGGGCGGGTTGGCGGAAAAAACGTTGAAGAAGCTGAAGGGCGCGAGGTTGGGGCGACCATCGGGGTCCACGGTGCTTGCGAAGGCGATGGGACGTGGCGCAATGCCATCGAGCAAGAGCGGATGCAGGACGCGCGTCTCGAGCGCTTGGGGGTCGAAGGTCACGAATTCCATGGGTCAGATCGGGTGGTTTTCAACGGCCTCGATGCTGTTCATCACCTTGTCCTTCAAGGCCTGCTTGAAGGCGGCGATGCGTTGGAGGAGCGCGGGATCGGCGGCGGCGGCGATTTGGGCGGCCAAAATGCCGGCATTGCGACCGCCGTCCAAGGCCACCGTGGCGACGGGAACGCCGGCGGGCATTTGGAGGATGGACAACACGCTGTCCCAACCGTCGATCGAATTCCGGCTCTTGATGGGAACGCCGATGACGGGCAAGGGGGTCACGGAAGCCGTCATGCCCGGGAGGTGTGCGGCACCTCCAGCACCCGCAACGATGACTTGCAAACCGCGCTCTGCTGCGGTGGAGGCGTATTCCATCATCCGCTCCGGGGTGCGGTGAGCGGAAATGACCGTCATCTCAAAGGCCACTCCGAGTTCCTTCAGCACCTTCGCGGCCTCTTCCATCACGGGGAGGTCGCTCGCCGAGCCCATGATGATGCCGACGCGTGTCCGATTGTTCGTTTCCATGGGGCCAAAGATAGCCCCCGCAGCGCCTCAGCCTTTGCCCTTGCGCCGTTCGATTTCGTCCCGCAACTGGGACGCCCGTTCGTAGTCCTCGCGGTCCAACGCGTCGTCCAATTCCGCCTGCAAATCCGCCACGCTCTTTTGCTTCGGAGCTTCCTCCTCCTCGGCGATGTCGTCGTCGAAGTCGAATTCCACTTCCACGTCCTCGGGATTGATGCCCACCTCCGCCAGCACTGCCTCTTCGCAGTAAATGGGGCAATCGAAGCGATAGGCCAAAGCCACCGCATCGCTCGGCCGCGAATCCACCTCATGAACCCGGTCGCCATCGGTGATGACCAGGTTGGAGTAGAAAATGCCTTCCACCACGTTTTGGATGACCACCTCGGTGAGCTTCAGGCCAAATCCCACCAACGCCGATTTGAACAAATCGTGTGTCAAGGGACGGCTCGCCCGCATTTTTTCGAGTTCAATCGCAATGGATTGGGCCTCCGTTTCGCCGATCACAATCGACAACTTGCGGGGGCCTTCCTTCTCAGCGAGCACCATAACATAGGCCCCCGAGGAGGATCCACTGGGCTCGATGTTCACGATTTCCATGGCAACTTTTCTCATCCCTTCGGCTTCAGGTCGCAAAAGTACATCGCGCCAACAGATTATGCGAAGCTCGACCGAATCAGGCCTCGAGCGCTTTGACTGCGGCCGTCAATTTCGGCAACACTTCGAAGGCGTCGCCGACGATGCCGTAATCTGCCGCCTTGAAGAACGGCGCTTCGGGATCCGTGTTGATGACCACGATGACCTTGCTTTGGTTGACCCCGGCCAAATGCTGGATCGCACCGGAAATGCCCGCAGCGATGTAAAGGTTGGGGCGAATGGCCACGCCGGTTTGGCCGACGTGTTCGTGGTGAGGGCGCCATCCGATGTCCGCCACAGGGCGCGAACACGCCGTCGTCGCACCCAACGCCGAAGCGAGATCCTCCACGATGCCCCAGTTCTCTGGGCCTTTCAAGCCCCGACCGGCAGAAACCACCAATTCCGCTTCGGGGAGTGGAACTTGGCCGTCGGAACTCGAGGCGTGGAACGCCTTGACCTTCACCCGCGCTTCGCCCACCTCCGCGCTGAAGGCTTCGACCGCGGCCGCGGCGCCGTCCTTCGCTACGGGGAAGGTGTTGGGAGTCACGGTGTAAACGGCTTGAGCCGTGGAGACTTCCACGTCGGCCATGGCCTTGCCGCTGAAGACGTTGCGGCGCACCGCACCGGATTCTGGGAGGGCCGTGACGCCGCTCACGAGGCCGGCATGGAGGTGGACCGCCACAGCGGGCGCCACCGCGCGGCCGACCGCATCGTGGGCGAGGACCACGGAGGATCCGGAAGCAGCAGCGGCTACGAGTTTTGCGATTTGGCCTGCATCGTGGAGCGCATCAGCGTGATGAAGCACCTTCGCGATGCCCGTCGCGCCCAAACCTCCATCGCCTTGCAACGGCCCGTGCACCACGGCCACCGCCTCCTTTCCTTCTGCTTTCGCCAAGGCCACCGCGTAGGAAGCCGCTTCGAGGCTGCTCTTCGTGGCCAGCCCGTCCTTGAGGGTAATCGATGCAATCATATCAGATGACTTTAGCTTCTTCACGCAACAAACGAATCAATTCTTCGGCTTGATCGGCCGGGACCATCGTGCAGGAGCCCTTGTCTGCCGGGAGCGAGAACGTGCGGACGTTCGTGGCCGCATCCGCGGAGCCTTCTTCGACTTGGAGGGGCTTCGTGCGGGCGCTCATGATGCCGCGCATGTTGGGAATGCGCTGCTCGGCCATGCCTTTCGCAGCGCTCACCACGGCGGGCAGGGCCACTTCGACCTCCTCTTGACCTCCGGTGACTTCGCGCATCACCGTGGCCACGCCACCAGCCACCTCGAGCTTCGTCCCGAGTGCGACGTAAGGCAAGTCGAGCAAGGCCGCGACCATGCCCGGCACCATCGACCCGTTGTAATCGATGGTCTCCTTGCCACACAAAATGAGGTCGTACCCCTTGCCCTCGGCGTGCGCCGCAATGAGGCGAGCGGTCTGCATGCTGTCCGTGGGCTTGAAGTTTACCCGAACCGCAGCGTCCGCTCCGATGGCCAGTGCCTTGCGGATGACCGGTTCCGTCGACGCGTCCCCGATGGTCAGGGTCGTCACGGTTCCGCCGCCGGCCTCCTTCAATTCGAGGGCGCGCACCAGCGCATACCACTCGTCATAGGGGTTCACAATGAATTGTACGCCGTTCGCATCGAACTCGGTATTGCCGTTGGTGAAGGCAATGCGGCTAGTCGTATCGGGCGCTTGGCTGATGCAGACCAAAATGTTCATGAGAAGCAATGTTGTGCCGCAAAGTTAGGCACCCGCCGACCAAAAGACGACCCCCAGGCCACCGATTCACGACCTATTTATAGGTCAACTTTCCGGGTGTGTGTGATGTTAGTTCCTTGCCGTACCTTTGCACACCAAAAATCCACCCACCATGCGTGAAGTACAATTCCGTGAGGCCGTTGCCGAAGCGATGTCCGAAGAGATGCGCCGCGACCCCAATGTGTTCTTGTTGGGCGAAGAAGTGGCTGAATACAATGGCGCTTACAAGGCGTCGAAGGGAATGTTGGACGAGTTTGGCCCTGAGCGCGTCATCGATACGCCGATCGCGGAGTTGGGCTTTGCGAGCATTGCAGTGGGCGCCGCGATGAATGGGCTCCGTCCGATCGTGGAGTTCATGACGTGGAATTTTGCCATCCTTGCTGCAGACCAAATCATCAACCACGCAGCGAAAATGCTGCAGATGTCCGGAGGACAGTACAACGTGCCCATCGTGTTCCGCGGCCCCAACGGCACCGCCGGCCAGCTTGCCGCCACCCACAGCCAGAGCTTCGAATCGATGTACGCCTCGATTCCGGGTCTCAAGGTCGTGACCCCGTTCACCCCGTACGAAGCAAAGGGCCTCCTCAAGAGCGCCATCCGCGACAACGACCCGGTCCTCATCATGGAATCGGAGAAGATGTACGGCGACAAGGGCATGATTCCAGAAGGCGAGTTCCTCGTGCCCATCGGCAAGGCGAACGTCCGCCGGAAGGGCGATGCGGTGACCATTGTGTCGTTTGGCAAGATCCTCAAGACCGTGCACGAAGCCGCTGATGCGTTGGCGGCGGAAGGCATTGAGGTGGAGATCATTGATTTGGTCAGCATCCGCCCGCTGGACATCGATACCATCGTGGCGAGCGTGAAGAAGACGAATCGCCTCATCATCGTGGAAGAGAGCTTCCCCGTGGCGTCCATCGCGACGGAAGTCACTTACCGCGTCCAACGCCACGCCTTCGACTACCTCGATGCGCCGATTCGCCGGCTCTGCCAATCCGATACGCCGTTCGCCTTTGCCTTGCCCCTCATCGACGAGGCGCTGCCGCAGGTCAAGGACATTGTTCAGGCCGTCAAAGACGTCACTTACGTAAGCTAAACCATAACAACCGCTCGGCTCAAAGGGAGCCCAGCACAAATCACTGAAATGGATCAAATCCTTTACGTCGTACCAGCATTGGCCGTAGTCGGCCTCCTGGTCATGTTCTTCCAAGCTTCTTGGGTGCGCAAGCAGGACCAAGGTGAGTCCCGCATGGCGGAAATTGCGCAGCACATTCACGAAGGCGCCCTCGCCTTCCTAAAAGCGGAATACCGCATCCTGGCCATCTTCGTGGTCATCGCGGGAGCGGCTTTGGGCTTGGTTTCTACCATCGTCGAAACGACGCACTGGTTCATCGTAGTTGCTTTCGTAATCGGCGCGGTCTTTTCTGCGTTGGCCGGAAACGTGGGCATGCGGATCGCAACGCAAGCGAACGTGCGCACGACGCAAGCCGCTCGGACTTCCCTCGGCAAGGCGCTGAAGGTGTCGTTCACGGGCGGCATGGTGATGGGCTTGGGCGTGGCGGGATTGGCCGTGTTCGGGTTGAGCGTGTTGTTCATCTTGCTCTTGAACATGATGAGCAACGGTGGCTTCACGACCGTCGAAAACATGACGGTGGTGCTCGAAGCCCTCGCTGGTTTCTCGCTCGGTGCGGAATCCATTGCCTTGTTTGCGCGCGTAGGCGGCGGCATTTACACGAAGGCCGCTGACGTCGGTGCTGACCTCGTTGGTAAAGTGGAAGCCGGCATTCCGGAGGACGATCCCCGGAACCCCGCCACCATCGCCGACAACGTGGGCGACAACGTGGGCGACGTGGCCGGCATGGGCGCTGACCTCTTCGGGTCGTACGTGGCCACCGTCCTCGCCGCCATGGTGCTCGGAAACGCGGTCATCAAAGGCACGGACGCGAACGGCTTGCAGGACAACTTCGGTGGCATGTCCACCATCTTGTTGCCCCTCGTCATTGCCGCGCTCGGCATCATCTTCTCCATCATCGGCTCGTGGGTCATCCGCGTGGCTGACAACGCGAAGGAGAGCGCCGTTCAAGCTGCGTTGAACCGCGGAAACTGGGGCTCCATCGCCTTGACGGCCATCGCCTGCTTCTTCCTCATCAACTGGATGTTGCCAGCGGAGCTCACCATGCAAGAAATCGGCGGAGCAGAAAAAATGACGTTTGCGAAGATGAACGTGTTCTACGCAGTGGTCGTGGGATTGATCGTCGGCGGCGTCATCAGCTACATGACGGAGCATTTCACGGGCCTCGGCAAGAAGCCGGTTCTCGGCATCGTCCAAAAGTCGTCCACGGGTGCGGCAACGAACATCATCGCCGGTCTCGCAACGGGCATGATTTCGACCTTCGGTCCGATCTTGTTGTTCGCTACCGCGATTTACGTGGCTTACGCCTTCGCAGGATTCTACGGAGTGGCCATCGCCGCTTCGGCCATGATGGCCACGACGGCCATGCAGCTCGCCATCGACGCCTTCGGTCCGATTGCGGACAACGCGGGCGGCATTGCAGAGATGAGCGAATTGCCGGACGAAGTGCGCGAGCGCACGGACATCCTCGACTCGGTCGGCAACACGACGGCCGCCATCGGCAAGGGTTTTGCCATTGCTTCGGCTGCGTTGACGGCGTTGGCCTTGTTCGCCGCTTACGTGGAGTTCACGGGCATCCCGGGCATCAACATCTTCAAGGCGAACGTGTTGGCCGCTTTGTTCATCGGCGGCATGGTGCCGGTGGTGTTCTCGGCCTTGGCCATGAACTCGGTCGGTAAGGCGGCAATGGAAATGGTGCAAGAGGTGCGCCGCCAATTCCGGGAAATCCCCGGCATCCTCGAAGGAACGGGCAAGCCGGAGTACGGCAAGTGCGTGGACATCTCGACGAAAGCAGCCCTGAAGGAAATGATGTTGCCAGGTGCCATGACCATCGCCTTCCCGCTCGTCATCGGTTTGTTGCCGTTGGCCTTCGGCATGGACAATGCTTGGGCTGCGGAAACCCTCGGCGGTTACATGGCCGGCGTGACGGTGAGCGGCGTGTTGTGGGCCATCTTCCAAAACAACGCCGGTGGTGCATGGGACAACGCGAAGAAGTCCTTCGAAGCCGGTGTCGAAATCGACGGAAAGATGACCTTCAAGGGTTCGGATGCGCACAAAGCGGCGGTCACCGGTGACACGGTAGGCGATCCGTTCAAGGACACGAGCGGTCCTTCGATGAACATCCTCATCAAATTGACCTGCCTCGTCGGCTTGGTGATCGCCCCGATTTTGGGCGGACACGGTGGCGACCAGCACGGCGAAGAGCCGGCAGCGAACGATGCGATTGAACTCGCAGAAATCGTCCAAGACTGATTCACAGCGAACGCTATCTTTGAGGGCCTCCTGATGCGGGAGGCCCTTTTTTTTTGCCCATGATCGCCTACAATCCGAAGCACTGGTTCCGCCTCATTTTTCACGCGTACAGCGCGCAAGTGTTCCGGAAGTTGTTCCCGGCATTGCTCGCCATAGGCGGCTATTCGGCGGCGGTGTGTTACGTCGAGCTGGAGTGGTTGGAGTCGCCGGTCAATTTGGCGAACACTGTGCATTCGTTGCTGGGGTTCGTACTGTCGTTGTTCCTCGTTTTTCGGACGAATACGGCGTACGACCGGTGGTGGGAGGGGCGCAAGCAGTGGGGGGCGCTGGTGAACGTTTCGCGGACGTTGGCGCAGCGCGTGCGCTTGGTGCCGGATGCGTCAGGCCAAACCCCGTTCCGCCGCGGCATCCCCGCCTTCGCCTCCGCCCTCCGTCACCACCTGCGAAGCGAGCCCGCGCCCCTGCCGGACGACGTCGAGGGCGTGACGCATGCGCCGAATGCGTGGATTGCCTCGATGGGAAGGCAGGCTCGGGTTTGGCGCGAAAACGGAACCATCACGGACCACGAACACTGGCTCATCGAAGGCAACCTCGAGCGCATGACCGACGTGCTCGGCGCGTGCGAACGCATCCTGAAAACGCCGATTCCGTACAGTTACAGCATGTTCATGAAGAAGTTCATCTTCCTCTACGTCGTGACCCTGCCCATCGGCTTCGTGGGCACGTTCCTGTGGTGGACGGTGCCCGTGGTCATGGCCATGTTCTACGTGCTGGTGAGCATCGAGCTCATCGCGGAGGAAATCGAGGATCCCTTCGGCGTGGACGAAAACGACTTGCCGCTGGACGGGTTGTGCGATACCATCGCCGCGTCGACCGCGGAATTGCTGGGCTGACCCGGGTCAGCCGAAGAGGCCGTGGAGCTCCGCGTCCACCCGCTCGATGATGGTGCCGAGGTCCTGCTTGTTCTCGTGGAACGCGTTGTGGTCCACGTCCACGATGAGGAGCTTGCCCTTGTCGTATTGTGAGATCCAGGCCTCGTAGCGTTCATTCAGGCGGTTCAGGTAGTCGAGGCGAATCGCCTCTTCGTAGTCGCGGCCGCGCTTTTGGATGTTTTCGACGAGCTTCGGAACGGAGGCGCGGAGGTAGATGAGCAGGTTGGGCGGGGTGATGAATTGGTCCATCAACTCGAACAACGACTGGTAGTTCTCGAAATCGCGGGAGGTCATCAGGCCCATCGCATGGAGGTTGGGCGCGAAGATGTGCGCGTCCTCGTAGATGGTCCGGTCTTGCACCACCTTTTCGCCCGACTTCTGCAATTCAGCGAGCTGGGCAAATCGCGAGCGCAGGAAGAAGACCTGCAAGTTGAACGACCAGCGGGGCATGTCCTTGTAGAAATCGTTCAGGTACGGGTTGTCGTCCACCTCCTCGAAGTGGGGAGTGTACCGGTAGTGTTTCGCCAACAACGTGGTGAGGGTGGTCTTCCCTGAACCGATGTTTCCTGCAATCGCCAAATGCATGTCCGTCCCTGTTAGTGAAGAGCGAAAATAAGCCGCGTTCCCCGGCCTCCCAACTTGGGTTATCCACAATCGGCGGCAAGGGCGGTTTGCGCGAGGACCTCATCGACCCAGCGGCGATGCGAGGCGCAGCGCGGGACTTTGAACTGGCCTCCGAGGCGCCCTTTCGATCGGAGCCACGCCTCGAACGTGCCCGCGGGAGCGGCATTGAGCACGGGCGGACCGATGGCCAGGTCGCCGGTGCGCTTGGCCGCGTAGTCAGAATTGAGGCGCTGGAGCGCGTCGTCCACGAAGGCCATGAAGCGGCCCGGCTCACTCGGGCTTTCGGTGAACTCGATGAGCCACTCGTGGGCACCGGTCGCCGAGGAGGACATGAAGACCGGGGCGACCGTGAACTCGCGGACGGTGGCGTTGGTCGCGGCGCAGGCGGTGGTGATGGCTTCTTCGATTTGGCGTGACATCAACTCCTCGCCGAACGCGTTCAAACTCGCCTGCGTGCGGCCCACCACCTGGAGGCGGAACGGATGCATCTCCGTCATGCGCACTACGTCACCAAGGCGGTAGCGCCACAGGCCCGCCACGGTCGTGATGATTAGTTCGTACTCCTCTCCGACCTGCAACTCCCGCAGCTCCAGCGTGTCGGGCTGCTCCTTCTCCCATTCGCTGCTCGGGGCGAACTCGAAGTGGATTCCGTAATCGGCGAGCAGCAGCATGTCGTCCGCGCCGATGCGGTCTTGCAAGGCGAAGAAGCCTTCGGACGCGTTGTACGTTTCCATGTAGGCCATGCCGTGGCGCACGTTGCCGATGAGCGCTTCGAATTGGCTCCGATAGGGCGCGAAGTGGACGCCGCCGTGCATGAACAGCTGGAGGTTGGGCCAAACCTCGCCCAAGCTTTCCTTCCCGGTCAGCTCCAGCACCCGCTTAGCAATCACCAACATCCAACTCGGCACCCCCGCCAGAATCCGCACGTCCTCCTTCATCACCCCCGTCGCGATGGCGTCGACTTTTTGTTCCCAGTCGGACATGAGCGCGATGGCGCGGTTGGGCGTTCGGCGGGCCTCAACCCAAAACGGCAACTCGTTCATCAAGATCGCGCTTAAGTCACCAATGAACGGTTGGTCTGCCGACTCCGGCGCCCGCGCCCCCCCCAACACCAGGTGGTGCCCTTCGTACAACCGCGCCCCCGGCCGCTGCTCGCAGAACAGCGCCAGCAAATCCTTCCCGCCCTTAAAGTGCCCCTCCCGCAACGCTTCCTCCGTGACCGGCAGGTACTTGCTGCGGTCGGAAGTGGTGCCTGAAGATTTGGCAAACCAAGGCGTCCGGCCCGGCCACAACACGTCCTCCTCCCCCGCAATCGCCCGCTCAATCCAGGGCTTCAGCTCATCGTATGGCCTGACGGGCACGCGGCGCTTGAATTCCTTCAGCGTCTGCACCTCCCCCAAACCGTGCTCCCGCCCAAACGCCGTCTCCGCCCCCTTCGCCATCAGGTGCGCAAGCAACGCCCGCTGCGATTCCACCGGCTCGCGTCGGGCCAAATCGATCTGCGCCATCCGACGGCGGATGTACCAATTGAACGTCAGGTTAAACGGCATGGTGAACGAAAGGTACTCGCAATGCTGTGGGAGTTGGTCGTGTGGAGGTCGAAAAATTCGCTTCGCTGTGATTGAAATCCCCAAGTTGGACTCGGTCCGAGACGCAACCTGCGATTCACCCACCCCACCCACAACGCTCAACCCCACGGCCAGCGGGTGCTCCAGGACCATTCAACCTAAAAACCGCTTTTCGCAAAACGAAAAAAGTTGGCACCACTGATTTTGAAATCCCCAAAAAGTGGGGATTTCAATCACAGCGAGCGCAACGCTGCGGAGTTTCAGCCACGACGTGCATGAAACTAACGAGCTTTTCGAAAAAAGTGGGGATTGGAATCCCAGCGGGCCGATTTTCAAGCGGTCACCCCGGCGAACACGCGCTCGACGGCCTCCAGCGCCCGGTCGATCTCGGCCTCGGTGTTGTACCGGCCGAACGAGAAGCGCAAGCTCACGCGCGTGGGATCGTGGAAGCCCAGTGTCCGCAACACGTGCGAACCGAGCGTCGCCCCGCTGCTGCACGCGCTGCCGCTGGAGCAGCACACGCCCTCAAGGTCGAGCAGGAACAGCGCCATCCCGCTCTTCGGGTGCGGCGGGAAGCTCACGTTGAGGACGGTGTAGAGCCGGTCCGCTTTGTCCGAGTCGGCATTGAACCGGATGTCGGCAAACCGCGCCCGCAGCCCCTCGACCATCCGCTGCTTCAGCCCGCGGATGTGTTCCTGGTGCTCCTCGAGGTCAGTGAACGCCAACTCCATCGCCTTCGCCAGCCCCACGATGCTGTGCACGTTCTCCGTGCCGCCCCGCATGGAGCGCTCCTGGCCGCCCCCCGCGATGACGCTCGTGATCTTCAAGCCCGGCGCCACGTAGAGGAAGCCCACACCCTTCGGACCGTGGAACTTGTGGCCGGCACAGGTGATGAAATCGACGGGGAGGGCTTGGAGGTCGAAGCGGTAGTGGCACATGGTTTGGACGGTATCGCTGTGGAACAACGCTCCGTGCGCCTTGCACAACGCGCCCACGCGCTCCAAATCAATCATCACGCCCACCTCATTGTTCGCGTGCATCAAGCTCACGATCGTCTTCGGCCCGTTCGCCAACAACTCCTCCAAATGCGCCAAATCCACCTGCCCATCCGCCAAATGCCGCACCACGGCCAGCTCCACCCCCGTCCGCTCATTCCACCGCTCGGCGGTCTTGATGACGGCGCTGTGCTCGGCCTCCGACGTAATGATGCGCTTGCACCCGAGGTCGATGACGGCGGCGTTGAGCGCGAGGTTGTCCGCCTCAGTCCCGCCCGAAGTGAAGATCAGCTGCGACGGGTGGCAATTCAGGCCCTTCGCGATGGACCGGCGGCTCTGCTCCACCTGCACCCGCGACCGACGCCCGATGGCGTGGCTTGAGGAGGGATTCCCGTAGGCGTGGTGCATCACCGGCCACATGGCTTCGAGGACTTCGGGGGCCATGGCGGTGGTGGCAGCGTTGTCGAGGTACACGGTCATTGCGCGAATTTTCGGCTCCGAAAGTTAGGCCAAATCAGCCCCGCAGCAACCCGGCCAGCTCCTCCTTGAACCGCCCACCCAGCGCAGCCGCGGCCTCGGCGGTCTCCGCCTCGGCATAGACCCGAATGATCGGCTCGGTGTTCGATCGACGCAAGTGCACCCAGCCTTCGGGCAGGTCGAACTTGACGCCGTCCACCGTGTTGACCTCGGCATCGGGGTGCGCAGCCACGAGGGCCGCCAGGGCTTCGTCGACGCCGCTGTCGGGTAGGTCGAGCTTGTCCTTGGAGATGACCCACTCGGGGTAGGACGCGCGGAGGGCCTTGGCGGTGAGGCCGCTGCGGACGAGGTGCGTGAGGAACAAGGCCGTGCCCACCACCGCATCGCGGCCTCGGTGGCTCGTCGGGTAAATGACGCCGCCGTTGCCCTCCCCGCCGATGATGGCGTCGGTCGCCTCGATGGCCGCCACGACGTTCACCTCCCCGACCGCGCTCGCCGTGTGCCGTCCGCCCCGCGCTTCGGTGACTTGGCGCAGGGCCCGGGTGGAACTCATGTTGCTGACCGTGTTGCCCGGCGTGCGGCTCAGGACGTAGTCGGCCACCGCCACGAGCGTGTACTCCTCGCCGAACATGCTGCCGTCCTCGCAGACGAAGGCGAGCCGGTCGACGTCGGGATCGACGCTGATGCCGAGGTCGCAGCCGTGGCTGACCACCGCGTCGGCGAGGTCGGTCAGGTGGGCGGGCAGCGGTTCGGGGTTGTGGGCGAAATCGCCGGTGGGGTCGCAATGGACGCGGACGACCTCCACGCCCATGGCTTCGAGAAGCGCAGGGAGGATGAGGCCGCCCGTGCTGTTGACCGCGTCGACCGCGACTTTGAGGCCGTGGGCGCGCACCGCCGGCGCGTCGACGAGTTCGAGGCCGAGGGCGTGGTCGATGTGGCGCTGCATCCAGTGGTCGTCGTGTCGGATTTGGCCCAAATCATCGACCTCAACGGCCTCCAATTCCTGGGCGGCAAACGCGAGGACGCGCTCGCCCTCCGCGGCGTTGAGGAACTCCCCTCGGGCGTCGAGGAGCTTGAGGGCGTTCCACTGCCGCGGGTTGTGGCTGGCCGTGAGGATGATGCCGCCGTGAGCGCCCTCCGCGGGGACGGCGAGCTCGACGGTCGGGGTCGTGGACAGGCCGAGGTCGAGGACGTCGACGCCCATGGCTTGGAGGGTGCCGGCGAGGACGTCGCGCAGCATTTGGCCCGAAAGCCGGGCGTCACGGCCGATGACGACCAGCGGCTGCGCACCCGCCGCCTGCTCCTTCACCCACGCCGCATAGCCCATCCCAAACCGCACGATGTCCTTCGGCGTCAGCCCCTGGCCCGCCGGCCCACCAATGGTGCCGCGGATGCCCGAAATCGATTGAATCAACATGTCCGCGAAGGTACACCGCCGACGGGATTCTCACCTCGCCCTTCGCTGACCAGGGCGCTCGGGGTTTGGGCGTGTTGGCCGATTAAAAACTGTGCAAGGTTAAAACGACAGATCACCAATTTCATTCGGCGTTCAATTCCGAACGCAGCGAACACTCATTCCGGTTTTCGAGTCCGAGCCGCCTGAGACGACTTGGTTAGAACCACCATTCAGTTGGTGGTACAGGCCCTGGCTGGGGACAACGAACGTGGAAGTCCACCAATAGCCGGATTCAAAACTTCCAAACAACCCGGACGCATCGCGCAAGCGGCCTGGCAACCCTGAAAAACCACTCAAGTTTGAGCCATCCCATGCTGGATCATCACCCGATGATGCCTTCAGTTTTCCACCAGCGACGAGGTAGCCGCCCAATCCGTTTTTCATCGTCGTCCACTCTGCATCCGCGGGGACATGCCAACCGGAAGAACACAACTTCCCCGAATTGGCTGCGAAACCATTGAACAATCTGCCGTAGGTCGCCACATTCGCGGCATCAGTTCCTGGAGGTTGACCCGTGCCTTCATAAAGGAACGTCACGGCACCTTGCGTGGTATTGGGCCAACTGATTGAAGACAATTCACTTGGAATCGTTACACCGTGATTGTATTTGGTCGTCTGCAAGTTTTCTGCGAACCAACACTGCGAACCGATTTCGACCAAATCGTAGGTGTAACCCCAATAGTTCAAAGTGACATCTCCTTGGCACGGGCCCAGCGTCGCAAAACTCAAGGTGTCTTCCGATGCCGTTCCTGCTTCGTTCGTGACGTAAGCGTGGTAATAATTGGTGGTATTTTGAGCCAAACCGCCCAATGCCCTCGTGTACGTACCACTGGTCGCTGTGCTCGCAGCCGTCGAAGCGCCCGCCAGCGTAGAGGAAGTTCCGTACTTGACGCCCGATGCTGAAATGCTGCCGCCTCCGTTGCTCGCAATGCTGCCTCGGAGGTTGGCGGTGGTCTGGGCGGCATCGTTCACAGCAAGCGTCGTAACCGCCTGATTGTCAATGGTGGTGAAACTCTGAATCGCCCCCTCAGCGCGGCCCATGATGGTCTCTACGAAGGCCATGTAGTAATACGTTGTGCCTTTTGTCAATCCGCTCAAAGCGTGCGACATCGAGCCATCCCCTGGGGTGACGGTGTAAACGGTCGAATCCGAAAGCGTGGGGTTCGTGGAGAAGACAAAGCCAGCAGCTTCGGTCTCTGCTCCTCCATCGTCAAACGTCGCCGTCAGCGTTGCCGTGGTCGCTACGACCGGAGTGGCAGCCGTGGTCGTGGAGGTTGCTGGATCGAACAGTTGGTTCAACAGGTTCTCAATGGTGCTCGCCAGCACCGTGTTCATCGAATCCACGAAGTCCAACTGGGCCTGCAGCGCCGCCTCGCGCGCCGCGGTGAAATACAAGTTCGTATCGCCCTCCGGCAACGCATCCGTGTTGTCCAGCGCAGGAATGGTTACCCCGTCGAGGATGAGTTGCGTGACCTCCATCGTACCGCCGACGTTGACGTTGCCCGCGAAATCCGCGCTGTCGCTGAACAAAGCAGGCGCGCTGA